>JABMQA010001186.1 GCA_013203545.1 Bacteroidota bacterium | reverse complement strand
CTTAGCTGGTTTGGACTGACATAATTGGGCGCAGATGCACGCTTTTTTCGCTGTTTTATCATTTTTCCTTGCTTATATCCGTTCAAATATACGCTGAATTTACCAACTGACAATGGTATGGGATTTTTTCAGCAGACCCTATTTATGGTGCCAACTGGCTCAACAACAGCACTGGCAACTGGTGTTGCATTGAATGGGATTCCGGTCGTAAAATCTGGGAAAAGGAATGGCACTGCAAAGGATCAATCATTGCTGCTGAAGATATGCTTTACCTGTATGATGAAAAGAATGGCAACGTAGGACTTGCCAGAGCCACACCAGATTCGCTTGATATTGTCAGCAGTTTCCAGGTGACATTAGGTGACAACGGGCCATTCTGGGCACATCCGGTAATCCATGACGGCAGACTCTATTTGAGGCATACCAATGCTTTAATGGCCTATGAGATTAGGAAATAGCAAAAGTAACTCCTCCCCAACGAATTTTTATTTTAAGGCCTTTGCACATTTACCGGACTCGATTGAGCCAACTTATGGAACATTAGCTTCAAACTGTTATTCCCTGAGATGCTGTCTCAAAATGATATTTAATTTGATTAGCCCCGTCTTGACACAAAATAGTTCAGGTTTTAATACGCAATGTGGGTTAAATTTTCTAAAACCCGGCACCATTTTACATGCTTCCTCAGTCAGGGTTAAGTTTTTTTCTTAGATTTACACTCTTGATTCCAGGCAATATGAAAATATCACGGTTAAGGCAGCAAAACCGCTAAAAATTATCATACATCAATTAAATAATGAAAAATGAAAAAAATCAGATGTCTTTTACCACTCTTTCTAATACCGTTGTTTTCCAACTGCATATTATCGCAGGAAACCAATAAAACCGTTTCATCTTCAAAATCAAAGGGATTTTATGTTGATATTAAAGTTGGTTATGCCTACAAGATGAACTCACAAAATCTCGCCAATTCCTTTGAAATGTATAATGTTACAATGAATAATGGTAACGAGCATTTTGAGTCAATCTTTATCTCCCTCGGACAAGGGTTTAATGCAGAAGCTGCTTTTGGATACATGTTTAATAAACATGTGGGTGCAGACCTGGGAATATCCTATCTGTGGGGAAGCACTTTTGAAGCAAAAAGACAAACCGAAATGAGCAACATAAAGTACACACTATCTTCCAATATGTTGCGGTTTTCACCATCAATTGTAATACGTGCAGGGTTTGATAAATTTGATCCCTATGCAAAATTTGGCTGTGTATTTGGCCTAGGCAAAGTATTTTACACCGATGATGATTTTAATTATGGCCAATCCGGCGAATCAGAATATGAGGGAGGAATGGCTTTTGGAATAAATGCTGCTGCAGGAGTCATTTTTAAGCTGAACGACAAACTATCCCTTTTCGGAGAAATCAACACCATAAACATGTCTTACAGCCCTACGAAAAGTACGCTTACCAAAGCTACCGAAAACGGGGCCGACATATTACCAAACCTGCATGTTTATAACAAGGAGGTCGAATATGTTGACAGTTATGATAGAGAACCATACGACCCGAATAATCCTGAACCGGATTACACCAAGCCCAGGCAGGAATTGAAATTTGCATTACCCTTCGGAAGCATAGGATTGAATATTGGTTTAAAAATCAATTTCTGATAAAACTTAAAACACCAGGCCATGAAAGATTTTTACAAAAACAGATTTGCAGCAATTCTATTTCTGAGCTTCCTTTTATCACTTATTTTCATCACTTGCGAAAAAAGTGAAACGGATAACTCAGAGGCCAGGATGAAAAAAACTAGGAACCAAACCCATCCGGGGACACCATATAAAGCCCACTATCATACGGTGGATGAAAATAAGAAATCGATCGCGTTTGGAATTATAGCAGATAGTCATATTAATTGTACCAATTGCTTGAACAGCGATGGTGATCATATTAAAAGAAACCAGAGGATTATTAGTGATATGAACTATGACATATCCCATTGGGGCCAGAATGAAAACTTTATCGTGCATTTAGGCGATGCTATCGATGCGGAAAATGTTCAAAACCTGGTTGCATTCCGACAACTCTATGAGAAAAATTACCCCGGGGATGATGGGGGTGCCATAGCAGGATGTATAGATAGTGATTATAAGGCATATTCTGAGGGGTATAGAATCAACCTGCCGGTATATGTTAATATTGGAAATCATGGGGCCGCAAGTGAAACTGACGGCTGGAACTATATGAGAGACTATGTTACAGACCGCATGAAGCATTTCTATAAAAACGATGATTATCACAATTATGACTGTTACTACTGGAAAGTTGGAAGATTTCTTTTCATCCACGCAGGATTGTCTGTTTGTTCGTATGCCAAAGAAAAAGATGGTGATAAAAGCGTGTTTGATGAAGACAAAATAAACTGGATTAAAAATGTTCTGGAAACCCATGCCCCCGACAGCACCATGGGTATATTTATACTGCAGCATTACGGATGGGAATCGTTTAGCAACGAAGCCAGATGGTGGACAGATGATATGCGTGCTAAAATGATCAATCTTTTGTGCCGACGGGATCTTGAAACTCAAATAGCACACCCATACAATGTTCTCGGCATTCTAACAGGACATAACCATTCCCAGACCCATATCCGGATTTTTGCCGGTTTTACTGAAGATGGTGATGAAGTTTGGTTTGATAACTACGTCTTCGATGATTCAGGTGCTGAAAGTAATTACGGCTATAGCCATCTTTGGGTGGATAACGGGGATACATTGTATATTCACTACAAAAAATACAATGGCTCCAGTTCTGACGGTTGGGACAAAAGCAAAGGAAAGAAAATTACTATCCTTGATTAGCAAGCCATAAACCGGATAACATGTATCGAATAAATTTTTATGATATGAAAAGGATAATAACGCTTTCGTTGCTTTTGGGTTTATGTATGATTTTACAAATGCCCGGATTAAATGCCCAAAACCCTGTACAACCCACAGGAAGTGGAACAAACCAGGATCCGTATGTGATTTCCACACTTAACAACCTTTACTGGTTAAGCATCAACACCAGCGAATGGAGTAAATACTTTATCCAGACATCCGATATAGATGCCACTGAAACCAATACATGGAATGTTGGTGACCATGATCATAATCCCGCAACAGCGGATGTGCCTATGGGTTTTATCCCAATAGGTGATGACCCCGATGAAGGTAAACGACAGAAGATTCCTTTTTCAGGATCATATAATGGAAATAGCTTTGCAATATTAGGACTATTTGTAAATCAGCCCTGCTGTGATAATATAGGCATGTTTGGGATGATCGTTAATGGAGCAAAAATATCTAACCTTAGATTGGAAAATGTGAATATCACAGGACAAAATAAAACAGGAGGTCTTGTAGGATATAGCAGGGACAGCCTGACATACATATCCCATTGCCATACTAAAGGAACAGTATCCGGGAACAGGTTTGTTGGTGGATTAATAGGCTATAACCTGTACGGCGCTGCTATTGATTATTGTTATTCATCCGCAGCTGTTCATGGTAATTCGGAACGTATAGGCGGCCTGGTTGGATATAATTACAGTTGCAATATTCAATATTGTTATGCCACAGGAAATGTAACAGGTAAAAAATATATCGGTGGTTTGGTAGGATTTAACAATGAGCTCTCAACCCTGAAAGATTGTAATGCTTCAGGCGCTGTTACGGCGACAGATTATGGTTGTGGTGGATTAGCAGGTGCCAATTCCAATTCTACAATAACAAACTGCTATGCATCCGGTAATATTAATGGCGGTGAAAACACCGGTGGGCTTGTGGGTGAAGCAAATTTTTCGACTACCATTACATATTCCCATGCAACGGGTGATGTTTACGGGACCGGAAAATCACTGGGAGGCCTTATCGGATATATTGATCAATCACAACCTGTTAGCCATTGTTATGCGCTTGGAAAGGTAAGCGGAAGCAAATGGTATTTTGGAGGATTGATAGGGCAATGCAACAATACCCGTGTCGATAATTGCTATGCCAAAGGAAACATAAACCCTGACAGCGATAGCAGAGCCTATTGCGGTGGGCTGATAGGACGTATTTTGAATGGATATGTTTTTAAATGTTTTGCTTCGGGGAATGTGAATAACGGAACCCATACAAATGATGATACTCAATATATTGGCGGGCTTGTAGGAGAAGTTGGCGATGGTTCTGTAATCGATCTTTCCAGTGCCAAAGGTGATGTATTTGGATACAGACAATTAGGCGGTTTATCCGGTAGGCTTATTGAAGATAGTAGAATTCAAAATTGTTATGCTACAGGCGAAACTAACGGATATGGTCAAGCTGCAGGATTGGCAGGATACTTCGAAGGTGGCTGCACTATTAAATATTGCTATGCCACAGGAAAAATTACTGTAGTAGAAAACGATCTCACCTGGAACGGCATAGTATCTACCTACTACGGCGATGTCAATCACTCCTATTATGATAAAGAAAGCACAGGAATAATTACTTCAAACCCACCGGATATAGGTATAGGTAGATCCACTTCTGACATGAAACGTCAAAGTACATACCAGGGCTGGGGCTTCGGTAATTATTGGGATATAGACCCGGATATTAATAACGGTTACCCGTATCTTATTGGCACTCCCCAACAGATTGACGGGCAAATTGTTTGGGAAGGCACAAGCGATTCTGACTGGTCCAATTCCGATAACTGGAATTTTGGCTTTGTTCCGGGTATGGACGACGATGTGCTGATACCCGACGCAAGTAACGATCCAATTATTTCAGCTACCGATCAAATAAGCATCAAAAAACTCACGGTTAACAACAATGCCAGCCTTACCCTGGAATCCACATCTGAGAATACGGCAAAACTCATCGTTACTAATCAGTCGAGTGGCAACATAAAAGTGCAGTGTTTTCTTGAGTCAAACAATTATCATTTTGTTCACATTCCTGTTAATACAGGTTCAACAACTATGAAAAACTTGAAAACTGTTGGTGGTGATTTTTATATGGGACTAAACCCTTCCGACACCAGTGACATTTTTGAACAGTGGAACGAAGCGGAAACAAATCCAAACAGTTCCTGGGCCGATTTGTTACATGGAAGCCCCCCTTTAATGGATGATCACCAATTTGATATGAGTAATGGATATGGATATTTTAACAATGATGCTAATGCGTCGGGCGAGGGCAATACCGTTGTTTTTGTTGGCGAAGTTAACACAGGCAGTGTTAGTTTTTACAACAGTTACACCGAGGCAGGTGGCGAAGGTTATCATGTAATCGGAAACCCCTATACTTCCACAATATCAATAAACAACTTTGCCGACCCTTTTAACAACTTCCTTCACGACAATTCCACTATTCTGCATGACAATTATGAAGCAGTTTATTTATGGAAAACAGATGATATTACCAATGATGCTTCAAATGATTATAAAATTATATGTAATTGTGGCTTTACAGGGGTTGGGGACAGTTCGGAGTTTGTGTATGATTTTCTGGAACCCTGCCAGGGTTTCACTGTAAGAATTGGAAATGGAGGCAATATTATTTTTAAACCGGAAATCCGGAAACATGCCAGTTCAATGTTTTTCAAATCACAGGAAAAATCATGGCCGGGGCTTCAACTCTTTGCAGAAAGCAGTACGGCTAAAACCTCAACGCTTATTGGTTTCCATGAATCGATGACAAAATGGGTGGATCGCAGTTTTGATGTTGTGACCCTTAAAGGCAATAACGGTGCAAATCTTTATTCACGCATTTATAATGAGCATGAGCATTTTGCAGTACAATCAGCTCATACCTTCACCGATAGCATTATCTGCGGAATTGACGTTATCCGTCCCGGCGAATATACTTTCTCAATTTATCAGAAATCGATGATTGATGCTGACCTTAAAGATACCGAAACCGGTGAAACCACAAACATGCTCAGTGGCAGTACATACACTGTTTATCTCCCTCAGGGAAATTATGAGAATCGGTTTGTTCTGTACCTTACAGCCGGTCAAAATACCAATATCAACGATCACCATGCATCAAAAGGAAAAATTTATTCCTACTCAAAAACCATTTACCTAAATGGCATAAAAGGTTTGGTGGAGATTTTTGATATCAATGGCTGCCATATCAAATCCATACAAGCCAACGGTTACAAGCAGCAGGTTGCATTGGATGAATTTGCCGATGGCGTTTATATCGTAAAAACTGCAAACAGTAGTAAAAAACTTTTGTTGAAATATTAACAGCGAAAAGCTTTTATTCAATCACGATTTTTGTAATTACCTTTCCATCCTCCGTATTAACTTCAAGCAAATAGAGCCCAGGGGCCATTCCGCTTACATTAATTCCGGATGAGTAGCTGTCAGCATTTATATTTGCTAATGCCCTTCCATCCAGCATAAGTATCCTTATTCCATCGATCCGGAGATCCGTTCCCAGCTGGATCACACCGGATGCCGGATTGGGATATACCCTGATCTGCTGCCTCACATATTCTTCAACGGAAGTCACTTCAATCACCTCCGTATTGGAAGCATCAGACTCTCCCAGGTAATAAACTGCAGTAACAAAGTACTCCCAGGTGCCGATTCCGGGTTTATCAAGATATTCGGCATCAATAATCAATTCGGTATTGAGCTGGCTGTTGTTGCGGTAAATATTATAGCCATCCGGTTGCAGGCAGCCTTCCGGCACCTGCCATGTGCAGATGACCTCAAGCAATTCAATTTCGGCAGCAAGGCCTGTGGGAT
This sequence comes from Bacteroidota bacterium, assembly GCA_013203545.1. Classification (GTDB taxonomy): domain Bacteria; phylum Bacteroidota; class Bacteroidia; order Bacteroidales; family 4484-276; genus JABMQA01. The sequence continues at coordinate 8,582 of JABMQA010001186.1, read as the reverse complement.
TCAGATTTTCCGGAATATCTATGCTCATTGCTACTGCATCAGAAGGGTCTGATTCATCCTCACCATATACTGCCGTGATGTAATATTCGTATTCTGTACCCGGAAATAGCATCTTATCTGCAAATTCCATTTCGCTGACATTGACATAAAGCAGGCTGTTGCGAAATACATTCCAGCTGTCCGGTTCACCACCCTGATCCATATCCCATGTTAAGTGCAGGTCGGTACACGACTGTGAAACCTGAAGGTTGTCAGCCGGGAAGTAGCCCGGGCCGACGATGATGTTTCGTGTATTACCTTCGCCGGTCTGGCAATAGTACGTACCATACCAGTCGGGTTGCACCGGAACATTCCAGGTGAGCACCTGTGAGGTTGCACCGCTAAAATCACCTGATGTAATTTCCACACCTTCGAAAAACCATTGATAGGGAGCTGTTGCAAAAACCGCATCGAACTGAACCTGCCCGTCGATGTTTTGCCCATCCACAAGCCGCACCTGCTGATCGTCGAGCCCGTTCAGCCTGGTTATGTAGTTTAACCAGTCACCATTATTGGTGATATCCCCTGAAATGTACATCTGAAGCCAGTGACCCGGGTTGATGTTTCTGATCAATCCGTTGTTAACAACCGACCCACCCACAAATAATTCGAATATAATGGCACCGCCTCCGTACGAATTGCTTTGCAAAGTGTCAGTAACAGTAAGGTCACCATTGAAACTGTTATTTGCATCCACGGTAACCAACCCCCTGATTTCAACTCCGCCGGTGATGGTCATATTTTGAAGGATACCATTTTCCAGCACAGCCTGATCAAGGATTCCATTTGTCAGCCACCCGTTTATTTGTAAAAGATTGCTCATCATATCGAGTTGGGTCCCGTTCAGGTTGAAATCACCGCCAAATGATATGTCGGTAGATCCAATGATATCACCCCCGGTTTTCTCTGAAGAAAAGGATCCGTTATATTGCACATCACCATGCTGCGAGAATAACTGATAATCGTTACCATTTAAAACAGTAGCACTATGATTCCAGAACCCATTGTTGACTAAATCCCCATTAACGTACATTCTCAATCTATCACCGGAATTCATATCCCTGATCAAGCCATCATTGGTGATTTTCCCATCAATGGTAAGATCAAACCATTTGCTACCACCCCCATATTCATTACTTTGCAAGGTATCCACAACACGCACATCGTTCATGAAGATATTATTTTCGTCGATGGTCACTATCCCGTGAATTTCCAAAGCTGAGGTAGTAGTAAGGCCCTGTAGAAATCCGTTTTTCAACACAGCAAGATCAATAGTGCCATTGGTGAGCCAACCATCAATACTGATTGTCTTCCCCTGAAAATACATGGTTGAGCCCCCGAGGTTAAAATTTCCTGAAAAATGGAGATTTGTGTTTCCAAACAGTTCAGCGCCGGTTTTCTGACTGACGAAATTCCCGCCAAAAAATATACCCTCCGCATGGGAGATATACTGGCGTGCTTCTTCTGTAAAAACCGATTCGGCATTGAGCCACACTCCATTATTATGAATGTCTTTTTCAAAATAAATCCTGAGCATATCCCCGCTGTTCACATTTTGAAGTACACCGTTGTTGGTAAAATTTCCGGTAACCGTCAGATTATAATAGATGGATCCGCCACCGTAATTATCGCTTTGCAGGGTATCTTCAACAATAACATCACAATCAAATACATTGTCATCCCCATTGATACTTACTTTACCAAAAACCGATAAACCTGTGGTAGCTGTTAAGGAACTCAGGTACCCGCCCGTCAATTGGGCATTGTTTAAATATCCATCCTTCAGCCATGTTGTCATGGTCAGGTTATGACCCTGCATATCCAGGATGGCACCATTCAAATCCACATCTTTTGTTATCGTAATATCGGTGGTAGCGAAAGTGTTGCCCTCAGCATTCAGGTCGTAGAAATTGCTTTCGAAAAAAGTTCCGGGACTTTGTGAAATGTATTGATGGCCTTCCCCCACAAAGTTTACATAATTACAGGTCCATCTTGCGTTGTTCACAATATTACCGGTAATGAGGATATTGAGATCATCATCATTATCGGTGTCCATATCGTCCTTAATCCAGCCATTGTTGATGATATTTCCTTCTATCAATAATTCCTGTATGCCGTATCCTCCGCCATATACAGAAGCTTTCAGGGTATCAGTAACGGTAATGTTTCCGATAAAAATCAGTGTATCAGAAACATTTTTATTTACAGAAAATACGCCCTGAATTTCAAAATTGCCCTCAATTTTTCCATTATACATCAATGTACCGGTTGTGTTGATGACATGATCACCCATGTGAAGGGTGGCACCATTCAGGTTGAAATCACCAACAATGGTGTTTCCCCATACACCACAAACGCCAGTATAGGTTATATCGCTCATTGCGGTAATCTCATATCCATTAGCTACTACCCAATTCCCACCAAAGGTTTTTCCCGCTTCCAGAAAAATATTCTGGTTATCGCTTGCCACCAGATAGGTTTCGTATGCACTCCAGTTGCCATAATTATATACATCGCCATGAACACTGATCTTTAACGCTTCAGCGCCATTGTAAATAGTTCCATAATTAATGATGTCCCACGTGACAAATAAGGTGAAAATTGCCGAACCACCACCATACTCGCCGGTTAGCAGAGATCCATTGCTCTCTACAACCACATATCCTGCATAACTATCATAGTAATTGTAGCCATTAACATACCCCACAATTACCTGACTTTGCACATAGGCCGTATCGTTGGTGCCCGGATGACCGTATTCGATCCACGTTTCATTGGTATCCCAATGCCCACCGTCAGGGGTTGAATGAAATACTGCCGGATAAAGTTCATTTCCTGCAAGCGTAACCAAAATGGAAACTAAAATTAACGCCAATCTGATTTTTTTCATGATGATCTATTTTTAATTAACATTTAATTATTTCTCAAAATCACCATACGAATTTACCCCGGACAGTATAAAAACAGGGGGCCAAATTATTATTCGCCGGAAATGAATTATTATTCGCTGAAAAACCACACAAATGAGTTGATGGGTATACAAACCTGGAATCGTTCGATCCCGATTTTTATCGGGGGAGGTCATTCCAACGTTTGGAAAGAATACGTCAAATGAAGTGATGGGGTATTGAAGAGATGGAGTGTTGAAGCGAATAGTAAGCAGATAGCAAGGGACGCCATCCTTTCCTTCGTTAAGGCTTGCGTCCCTGGTCCTTGGCATCGGGGCTGTCTCTTTACACTATAGGCTCGGTCATCTCCCCATCTGTGTTTGCTCGAACTGCCATTCACAAAACTGTTTAAACCGATTTAACGTATTGGTTGTTACCCGGTTATGAATGGCTTCCCAAATCTTGCTCATTGGGCTGAACTTTGAATGGCGTTCTTTGCCATAAAAATCAAATCCAACGCCCAGGTGCAATTGCGAAGGTTTAATTTCGTTCTCACCGAAAAAAGGCGACCTGACGTACATGGTAAATATCCCAATCGGGTAGCCTCCGCTACATTTGTAAAGCAGGTAGCGCGCATTGTCATAATCCGACAGGTTTGGGGTTTTCTGTATCCTGATGGCGTTGAGGTAAAACAGGGGGCTGAAAATACCGAACAAATATCTTTTACGGCCAAACAGGAGAATCTGGATTTTTTCGAGCTGATCGTTTTCCTTATAGACCTTTGCAATATGATTTGGCCAGCAGGTAGAATGCCCGCTCCATCTGAGCAACTCTTCGAAAACAAACTTAACCGGAGCTTCAACGCCAATTTTATGCACATTTAAAACGGAATAGTTGGATACCTTTAAACCAAGCCTTTGCATGATCCGTAAACTGTAGGCTTCTCTTTCCTGAGCAGTTTTGAATTTAACCAATGTGGGGCGTTCCGGTTTGTGCAATAAGAATTGCTTTATGTCGCTGAAGATGTTTTTGCTTCTAACCGGAGGGGTTTTGGTTAATATTTTATCCTTAGATATTTTTTTCATCAACAACTGTGTAAGAATTTTGGCTATTTGAATTCATCGAAAAAGAAGGATGCAGTCGATCCAGTATAAATTCACCGAAACGGCGGTGCAAATTTAATAAATACCTGCTTCTAAAAATTAATGGTGCACAAACATCAGATTATTACTCAAAATGGTTATCGGATAATTAACTTTTGCGTGATCAATTCCCCCGATGTAATAACCCGAATACAGTAAATTCCTTTCTGGTAGTTGGAAGTATTTACCTCGATCGATTTACTATCAACAAATGAGTTATGAACCACACTGCCCATATTATCCACGATCACAATTTGGCTGATGTTCATGTGAGATTGGATATGAATGAAATGGGTTGCCGGGTTCGGAAAAATCAGAATACCGGTTTTATCCATTTCAAGAATTTGGGTTATGAGAAGTGTAACTGTATCAGAGGCAGCCTCACACTCCGGATAAACTGCGGTTACATAATAAAAGTACTGATCGAAACCCACCAGGGTATCTTCATAAAACAGATTGCTGATGGTGTCCGGGTTGATCATCTCACCGTCCCGGTAAACGTTGTAGCCAAGCAGGTCATCCGGTGGGACGGGTTCATCCCAGGCTACATGGGCAACACCGGGAAAGACTTCGTATACTGTGAGGTTTATTGGAGGAGGTAAGGGGCATATTCCGATAAATAGTGTAATTGGCACATTTATGAGTGTAATAAACGGTTCTGAAGTAATAAAATCAATCGATCCACTGTACAAACCAGTTGAATGTCCAAAGGAATTGAAGAAAAGCATAACGTTCATGGATTCATCAGGATACAAAGTGCCTGAAGTTGGGGTTGCTGTAAGCCAGCAAGGTGGTTGACCACCGGTAACGGTAATGGTGTAGTCCTCTATTTCACCATATGTTGCGTTACAACATGGACCTGGTGGGGAGGAATAGGTCATACGTATCCTCATTCTATAATCACCATTTGCAGTTCCTTCGGGCACCGAAATAGCGCCGGAAAATATTTCACCTGTACCACCGATATTCGTCAGTATATACATTTCAGGGCAGGTTCCCCATTCAAATTCAAAATCTTTGTTCCAATCAACCCAGGCATAAACAATATCATTTGCCCACGGATTGCCGTTCGTAATAATGATGGTATCTGATTCACCAACATTTATCATTGTACTTAAATCTGTATAATCCGCAACATACCCCTGCCATCCGCTGCTGTTATCGATCTCACCAAACAACACATTTGCAATAAATTCATCTTCCGTTGACGTGGAGGCATCGCAATATCCCGGGTATAGATTTGTGACATTTATGGCTTTACAATCATTGATTAATACTTCATCCCCCGGCAGGTTTGTACATATATTAAAAGCATATGTTTGATTAAGTGTTCCCAAATTAATCGTCCCTGGAAAAATATAGTCGAATGTTTCCCTGCTGTAAATTGGCCCTTCAACTACTCCTGGAACCGGCGGCCCTCCGTCTAAAGTATAATATACAGGAATATCGGTTTGGGTGGCAGAACCAAAGTTTTTAACCCTGATTTTTACAACTTCGTCACCCAGATAAAAAAATGAACCGGGTGATAATATATAGTGAACACCTACATCATTGGTCGGCTGTGCAACAACTGTGATTGTATAGTCTTCGGTTTCCCCCCAATATGAATTTGCGCATGGCACCGGATCCAAATCCCAGTCCAGCCTTACCCTCATCCGGTATTCACCCGGAAGTACATCTGCAGGCACAATAATTTCCCCTCCAAAAGAACTCCTGATTTCAAACATTTCGTAATTTGAATCGAAGGTAAAGTCTCCGTTCCAGTCAACCCAGGCATTTATTTTAGCACCGGAAAGACTTGTATTAACAGAAACAAATATATCTTCTGAAGCACCATTTTCGATGGTTGTTGAAAGTGAGGTATAATCGGCTACGCTATCCTGCCATTCGCTTATATTGTCAATTTCACCGCAACGTACCCTGTAAATATAGCGTGAAGCAAGTTTATTGTAAGGCATACAATATGAAGGTTCTTTGTGTGTAACATATGTTGTTTTACAGTTATTTGCATCAATTTCGTCATTAGACAAGGCTGTACAGGCAGTGATTGTATATGTTTCGCCAGGATTTGAAAGATTAACTGCTTGCAAAAAGCAATAATCCATGGTTTCACCACTGGCAATGGGGCCGGGAATAATTTCATTAACTGAATTGCCTCCGTTAACTGAATAGGATACCGGGACATTACTCTGTTGGGAAATGCCATAGTTTTTTATCCTTACCTTCACAATTTCCTCACCAAGATTTTCACCTGAAACCGGCGACAAAACAATTTGTAGCCCAACATCATTCACAGGTTTTTCGATAACGGTGATGGTATAATCTTCGGTTTCGCCCCAGCCGGAAACATTGCATGGCAGAGGATTATAGTCGTAAACCATCCCGATTCTCATCCTGTATTCACCAGGTTCAACATCTTGTGGGATCGAGATCTCGCCTGTATAAAATTGCCCGGTGCCAGTGGTATCATCCAGAGAATAATCTTCTGTGAACGGATCGAATACCACATCGCTGTTCCAGTCTACCCAGGCACAAACACGATCTTTTGCCCATGGATTGCCATTTGTAACCATAATAGCTTCCGAATCCCCTGCTGTTAAAGGATTAAATATATTGGTATAATCAGCAACCGGAATTTGCCAGCCACTTAAGTTTTCGATTGCCCCGAAAAAAACACCGGATATATATTCCCCCTCCCAGGAACTGTAAGCATAACAGTATACCGGTACGGCATTTGTAATACTGGCTGTTTTGCAATCGTTTTCAGCAAATTCATCTCCGGGAAGCGCTGTACAAACAGTCAGAACATAAGTTTGGCCTACATTGTTAAAATTTAAATTCATTACTTCGGGAAAAGTGTAATCAATTGTTGTACCGCCTGGAAGTGTTACCGGAATTATTCCTGAACAGACCTGAATACTATCTATGAATAGTAAAACAGGAATCTGGTTTTGAGTTTCTGTACCATAATTTTTAATCCTGATGGTCACTGATTCCATACCAAGGTTAAATCCTGTTTCAGGGGACAATATGGCTTGCACACCAACATCTTTTGTTGCCCCATTGCTTCCTTCATTTAAGTATCCTGCGATGTTCCAGTTACAATCATATCCAAATCCGGAAAAATTAATCCAGCTACCAAACGAATGATAAAGATCACCATACCCGGCAACAACAGGTCCGTCATCAAAGCCAACAGGTTTATCACCTGCTGTATGAGTAACTTGATAACCCAGCCAAAGGTCTTCTCCGGTAATTTCAATTTCCTCTGAAAGCGTAAATAAATTCCATGATGAACCGGACGGGAAAACCATCTCTTCATACATGAGTATGCCAGGTTCGGATGGCGTTCCTTCTCCATAAATTCTTAAATTGGTAATCATCGGCACATCCCAAACAAAAATTTCGATTTGTGAAAGGATCATCCCTAAATATTGAGTCAGGCTGTCTCCCGGAAAATATGCCGCCACCTCGAATGTGCCCCCGTGAAGTCTGCCATATGAACCATAATTAACACCGTCATCATATCTGATGAATGTATTACCAGGCTTAGGCGATACGGTATAAAATGGATTTATTGCGATAGAAATTTCAAAATTTGATAATTCATCATTTTGAGAAAGGCTTTCGGTAAGATGTTCATTTTTTTGGAAATCAAAAATATCACAGGCGTTAACAATCATATTGAAAAAAACCAACGAAGTACTGGTGTTTTTTACAGAAAGGTATTTAATACTTACCTTGGGGGGATCAGCATGTGATTCGATCCATGAACCAGGATTGATCAACAAAAACGTATCCCCGATCCCAGAGATTTCAGGATAAACGGTATTATTCCATGGGTTGGAAAAAGAGATTATCGATGTTGGGTTGTTGTTGGTTTTGCATTCAATTTTCTGATTACTCATCGGTATTTCTTTGCCAGGATTGTGTTTTTGCTGAGTAATAGGATCTAATTTTATACCGTTTTGCCCAAACACCGTTAAAGATGCCAGGAACGTAACTATCAAGCTGTAACAGGTAATTGTTTTCATTTCAACATTTTTATTGGATGACAAACTTACTGTAAAAAAATCCATTGGAAGTATGAATCCTGATAATGAATAAACCCTTCCCGAATAATCCTGTACTTATACTAATCACATGGCCGCAACATTCATCACTAAAAATAATCCGTCCGTAACTATTTAAAATTGTAATTTCTCTGATATCTGTTTCAGACATTATAGTAGCAACCTGACTGGCCGGGTTCGGGTAAACCAAAATCCCGCTCTTTTCAATATCCGGTATGGAAGTGATGACCAGCGAAACCGTATCCGACGTCGATTCACATTCGGGGTAGATGGCGGTTACATAATAAGCATACTCATCATAAACGGATAAATTATCATCATAGTAAAGATTGCTGATGGTGTCCTGATTAACTCTTTCGCTATCACGGTAAACATTGTATCCGAGCAGGTCATCGGGTGGGTCGGGGGCTTCCCATGTCAGGTGGGCGATGCCGGGCAGG
>JABMQA010001185.1 GCA_013203545.1 Bacteroidota bacterium | reverse complement strand
TTCTTTGTGAAACTTTGTGTCTTCTTCGTGGTTCTCTGCGTAATAGCTATGTCACAAAGGTATATAAAGAATCACAGAGCTACGCCAAGAGACAACCACCACAGATACAATAAAAACAATCCTCAGCACATCAAAATAAGATTTAGCCTGGGATTATTCACAACTGATTTTTTACAAGGGAACATGCATAAAGTGGCAAATTGACAAAATTTCCCGCCCGGTTAAAATTCCTTGGCGAGCAGCGAAACATAAGCTCCGGGTTGTATTTTTCAGCGTAGCTCTGGAGGCTTTTTTTAAACTTGCTAAGACCGCTTTTCACCTCCACCGGAAATATTTTATTGCTGTGTTGAATGATAAAATCCACTTCGGCTGTGTTGTTGGACGACCAGTAGTATAAATGTTCATTTCCGGAAGTAACAAGTTCGGAAGCAACAAAATTCTCGATAAAGGCGCCATTGTACTCCGAAAATAACGCAGTTGGTTTTATAATTATGTCTGACGTGATATCCAACATGGCTCCGAGTAATCCGGAATCCAGCAGATAAACTTTAAACCTGGAATAATCGGCATAGCCTGACAAGGGAATTTTGGGTGTACTGATTTGAGTAGTCAGATTAATCAGGCCGGCCTTTTTTAACCATTCTATTGTTTGTTCATAGGTGGATGCCCTGGCACGTTGCCGGACGTCACTGTATTTAAATTTTTTGTTCTCCCTCGATAGTTGCCGTGGGATCGATCTCCAGATTTCCGATGTTTTTATGGCCTGTGCCTTTTCTGTGTATTTCGAAAAATCACGTTCGTAGGCCTTCAGAATTTCCCCCTGAATTTTTCTGGCAGAAACAATATTTTTATTTTCCAGGTAATCCTGAAGAACTTCTGGCATACCTCCTAAAAAAAGATATTGTTTGAGATGGGATAATAGTTTTTCATGAATAATTTCAGGTAAAGGGTTTGCCGGATCATGACCATAAAGTTTCCCCACCATCAACTCTACGCCAAAGGCAGTAAGGTATTCAAAAAACGACATGGGATATAACATCATGAAATTGACCTTCCCAACCGGGAAACTGCTTTGCTTACCAACGCTTACCCCAAGAAGCGAACCGGCAGCTACGACATGATATTCAGGTGAATTTTCCTGAAAATATTTAAGGCTTGTTAAAACCAACGGAGCTATTTGTATCTCATCGAAAAAAATTAGTGTGTTTTCGGATTTGATAGCCCTTCCATAATACAGTCCTATATTCTCGATGATTTTGTACGGATTAAGTTCGGCGCTAAAAATTGATACCAGGTCAGGATTTTGTTCAAAATTCAGGTAAACAAAATCATTGTATTCCTTTTTTCCAAATTCATTTACAAGGTATGTTTTTCCAACCTGGCGGGCACCCTGCAACAATAACGGTTTACGGTTTCCGTCGTTTTTCCATTCGATTAATTGTGAATATAAATGTCTTTTCATCTTATTATATGCCAAAAAGTGTAAAGGTTAATAAAATTTATCTACCAAAAAGTGTTACAAACATACAAAAAATAGTGCCGAAAAGTGTAATTCAGATGAAAAATATCTACCGAAAAGAGTTAGCATTGGCTTGAAACTATTGATAATAGAGGGTTAGGTGTTCTTAAAAAAGTATGCTGAAATGTTTATACCCCAATCCTATGTATCCCCACCTCATACTTCAGCGACATAATCCCGATGATCTTCTGGTAGTCCTCTTCGTTGTGGACGAAATCCATCTTATTGGTGTCAATCACCAGTATCCGCATGCCGGTTTGCTGTTTGATAAAATCGAGATAACTCTCCTGGATCTTTGCGAGGTAGTCATATTTGATCTCCTTTTCGTAATCACGGCCGCGGTTTTTAATATTTGTCAGCAGGTTGTCGATATCCTTGTAAAGATATACCAGCAGGTCGGGTTTGGGAAGGGATTCACTGATGATATCAAATAGTTTTTTGTAAAGGCCAAATGTATCATCCGGAAGGTTTTTGCGGGCAAAGATGAAAGATTTGTTGATGAGATAATCCGAAACGGTAAAGGTTTTAAAAAAGTCACGTTGCGTGAGTTGTCGCTTCAATTGCTCAAACCGTTCGGCTAAAAAGGACAACTCAAGCGGGAAGGCATATTTGTCGGGTTCGCGGTAAAATTTGGGTAGAAAGGAGTTGTCTTCAAACTGCTCAAGGATCAGCTTGGCATTAAAATCCTCAGAAATACGGGTGGCCAGGGATGTTTTACCAGCGCCAATATTGCCCTCAATCGAAATAAAATTATAATTGATCAAACCCATGTACTATGTTTTCTATCAGCGAAATTTATTATTGGAGTGATGGAGTATTGGAGTGATGGAGTATTGGAG
>JABMQA010001184.1 GCA_013203545.1 Bacteroidota bacterium | reverse complement strand
GGCTTATCCATGGTTATTAATTTTTGTAAAGCTTTTGCAATTTTGTGATTTACATTTTTGTGTAATGCTTGGTTTCGTTTTTAATAGGACGGTTAAAAGTAAATTAAATAGTGATACGAAAGCTAATTTTTGTCATTTTTCTAACTTTTCTAAAAATTTTAGACAGGTAGGCGTATGTCAAATTCGGTACCCTCTCCCGGCTTACTCTGTACCTTTATTGTTCCCCGGTGTTTTTCGATGATACCATGTGTGATCGACAACCCAAGGCCCATTCCTTTACCCACCTCTTTGGTTGTAAAAAAGGGGTCGAAAATCTTTACCTGAACCTCTTCAGGGATACCTTTTCCGGTATCAGCAATCAAAATACGGATATTTTTTTCTTCCCTGGCAATTGTAACAGCAATTTTACCATTACCATCAATAGCATCAATTGCATTGTGCAAAATATTTACAAATACCTGCATCAACAGTCCCGGAAAACAATTGATGACCGGCAGATCGGTTTCAATTTTTTCAATTATTTCAATTCTGTTTTTATAGCTGTTTTTAAGTAAAAGCAATGCCGTCTTAAGTGGTTCACGTACATCGCAGGTAACTTTTTCCTCAGTGTCAGTCCGTGCGAAGTTTTTCAAACCCTTAATAATTTCAGCAGTCCTCGCAGCACCGGTCTTGATATCATCGGCCAGTTGTGGAATAAGTTTCAGTTTTTTATCAATGCCATATTTTTCGAAGACAGATTTGTAACCCATATTCCCGTTCAAATGATCAATGTGATCACAACTGTGTTCAAATTCACTGAATGCCTTGGCCAATTCCTTAAAATTTTTTATCAAACTATTAACTCCGGCATACACAAAGTTTATCGGATTATTGATTTCGTGCGCAATACCCGCAGATAAAACGCCCAAAGATGCCATTTTTTCGGAGTGTATCAACTGCGCCTGCACCTGTTTTATCTCTGTAAGGGCATTCTCCAAATCAACTGTTTTTCTCCGGAGCAACATATGTGTCTCAACCCTTGCCCTGACCTCCTCGATCTGAAAGGGCTTGGTAATGTAATCCACACCTCCGATCCGAAATGCATGAACCTTGTTGAAGGTTTCGGTGAGTGCACTGATAAAAATAACAGGTATATCTTTAAAGACTGGGCTCTTTTTCAATCTTTCACAGGTTTCATATCCATCCATCTCCGGCATATGAATGTCCAGTAGAATCAGATCAGGAAGTGATATTGCCACACTATTGAGTACCTGCTTTCCATTTTTGGCTATCCTGATGGTATAATTTGAATCGCGCAACATGGTGCTCAGCACTTTCAAATTATTTTCGTTATCATCAGCAATTAAAATGATTCCCTGCTTATTCATCGCAATCAATTTTTGATATTGGGATAAAAGTTGATCCGGGTAAAATTCCGGGTCCGGTAAATAGAAACTACTTTTTAAAAAGTGAGAGAATTTCTTCAAAATCAAAAACCTCTACTAATCGCATAAAATGATCAGCCAGTTGCGTATCAATTTTTCTCACATCCTGAAGACAGGTGCTTATGTCATCCACATCACCCATAACCAGCGCTTTCTCAAGATCCGCTCTCAATTTTGAAGGTAGTTTTAGCAAAAGGCCGGCGTAATTTATTGGTGTGGCCTCCTGTTTCACCTCAACATCGGTATCCTCCTCATACTCATATTCGATGCCTGCATGAATACTGATTGATTCAAGCAGTTCGCTCTCTTTAAATGGTTTTTTAACAAAATCATCCGCACCCAGGCTTAAAATTTCGGCCTTTTCCTCATCCAAAGCACTGGCGGTTACAGCAATTATTACAACCTTCCGTCCTTGTTCGGTTGCCCTGATTATTTTTGTGGCCTCTCTCCCATCCATCACAGGCATCACGATATCCATAATAATCACATCCGGTTTCCATTTTTAAAAATTTCCACACCCTGCAAACCGTTTTCAGCAGATTTCAACGAAAATCCCAGTGATCCCAGCAGTGTTAATAAAACATTACGGTTTAGTTCTTTATCATCAACCACCAAAATCTTTATCCCGGTTGTGCCCTTTTTTAAACCAAGTACTTTTTTTGGAAACCTCTTTATAGCAATATCATGGCTGATTCCGGGTTCAAATTTGAATGTAAATTCAAATGTGGATCCAATACCGATCATACTTTTCACCGTAATGTCCCCGTCCATTAGCCTGGCTAGTTTTCTACTTATTGCAAGCCCAAGGCCGGTTCCTCCTGAAAGGTTTATTCCTTTTTCGGTTTGCTCAAAGGGTTCAAAAATTTTCTCATACATATCTTCCGGAATGCCAACTCCCTGATCCGATACCGAGCAGGCTATCATTCTACTGCTTTTTAATTCAAGCTTCAAATTCACCTGTCCATGTCCGCTAAATTTTATGGCATTACCCATCAGGTTGATGATTATCTGGCGAACCCTGCCCTGGTCAGCAAAAATAAATACAGGCACATTCCGGTTTACAGCCGAGGTCAGGATAAGGTTTTTTTCGGCAACCCCAATTCTGAACATGGAGATCATATCTTTAACCAATTCATGAATATTAAAAGAAACCGGTAATAATTTCACGCGTCCGGCTTCAATTTTCGACATATCCAATACATCATTGATAAGGGTTAGTAAATGTTCACCGCTTTTATTGATAGCCCTTACATAATTTATCTGCTCCTGGTTTAACATTTTATCACGCTGTAATATTTGAGAATACCCAAGAACAGCATTCATTGGTGTACGAATTTCATGCGACATGTTAGCAAGGAATGAACTTTTTGCCCGATTGGCCGCTTCCGCTGCCTCTTTGGCTTTCCTTAAATCCTCCTTGTCTTTCTTGTGTTCGGTAACATCAAAAACAGTAGCAATGATGGCATCCTCATCTTCCCAGGGGATTACGGCAGGAGTACCAAAAACCCAAACAATTTCACCCGATTTATGAATATACCGGTATTCATGGCTCGCCAATGCCCCGTCAGAAAAACACTTATCAACAGCATCATCAATCATTTGGACATCTTCCGGGTGTATAATTTTTAATGTAAATTCCCCCGAATCTGAGCCAATCATTTCATCGGGCGAATACCCGATCAACCTGCAAAATGCTGAATTTACAAACTTTATCTCCTCATCAGTATACACTATTACGCCCTCCTCCATCGTATCCATAATAATGCGCAATTTTTCTTCAGATGTTTTTAGCTCTTCATCGGCCTTTTTCCTTTCTTCTATTTCACGTTTTAGCGCGAGGTTCGTCGACTCAACAGCCTCCTTGGTTTCGATGAGCTGTTTGTTGGTGAACTCAAGTTTGCTGGTTCGTTCAAGCACGATACCCTCAAGATTTTCTTTATAATTGTTGACTTCACCAATCAAGTCGTTAAAACCTTCATACAAAATCCCAATCTCATCGTTGGTTTGCCGTTTTATCTTCACCGAAAAATCCTTTGTATCTTTTATCCTGTCGAAAATCGAGGTAAGATATACGAGTGGGTTTGATATGGACCGCTGTGTAAAGCTGGCCATAAGAAATGTAATGATCATACCAACAATTACGGCTGCCAGGGCAATGAGAATAATGGTAATGATTTTACTGCGAAAACGCGTATTGGCTAACCTGAAGTGGAGCATCCCGACATACTCATTGCCATTAAGTATCTTATTTGAATAAATGATGTGATCATTCGAAACCTCAAATATTTCATCTTTATAATAAGGAAAACCGTATTGGGCAAAACCCGGTTTTGAATAATGCGCGAATAAGCTGCCGGTAGTATCAATAATCCAGACATTTAAAACCATGCTTTTATTTTCGATGGCCTTGAGTGTTTTTGTAGCAGCCTCCATATCCATGAAGTAGATTGCTGAAATGCTGTTGTAACCGATAATATCTGCTACCGATTCCAACTCAGCCTTCACTGATTTTTTATAATCGCTAACTTCAAATATAATATAGGTAACAGCAAACAAAAGTATGACAACCAGCGAGGTTACAATTTGAATTGCAATTAGTCTCCATTTTATCGAATGTCTCCGGTCTGATAGCATTGTTGTCAGGTTTAAATTATGACCACTGCCAATTTCAACAGTTGAGAACTGATCTTAACTTTGTTTTTGTCCAGCATGGTCTTGTTTATTTCAAATCTCACCTTTTCATTTTCAATCACAAAATTGATCGATAATCCCTTTTGCAGGCATCCTTCACAATTGCTAATGGTAACAGTTTGAAAATTTTCGAGAGATTTAAGTACGATGGCCAATTCATCTATACGTTTTTCGCTGATGTATAGAATATGGCAGGACTCCAATTCATCGATATTCTGTATATTTTTAACTGTGATTTTTTTTCCGTCTATGGTCCTCATCTCTGAAATTTGCTGTAGAGGCTTTAAAATACCACAGTTGCCCAAAACAACAATTTTAAAATCATCAGATTCATTCAAATTCGGCCAGGTAAGGAATTCAGCAAAATTGTAGATAAATGAACCCATGATATTTTCAGAAGTACCTTTTACCTGGGAATAAAGGTTTGCACCGGAAAAAATGAAACCGATCAGGAAGAAAATACGAAAGATGTTTTTATAGCGATTCATGCAACCGGATTCAAAAAAAAATTAAAAAAATGTGTAATGCAAATCAATTCCAAAATAGCGTTGGGCCTGCCGGTACCTGTCAGGTGACCGGTTTGATGTATGATAATATGTTGTATTTAACACATTATTAATGTACAACATGATTTCCAGGTTTTTTAACGGCGAAAATCCCAGTGTTACATTAATAACCGTTGCCGGATCAATATGATCAGTGTTGGTTGTTTGAATCACTTTGGTATTTTTCCGTTGTCCGATATAATTAGCCCTGATCCCAAAATTAAGTGAGTTTTCCAGGTAATAATAAAACCCGGCATTTGCACAATGCTTGCTGATTTCAGGAATCATTAAATTGTCGTTATTAATGGAATAGTTATAGGTATAATTTATCCATGCTGAGAGTGCGCTTTTTCTATACTTTGCTTCAGCTTCCACACCATCTGTTTTTACCTTTCCGGAATTAACCCACCACCATCCACCTTCAGACGTATGAACAATAAACACATTATCGAGCACATTTCTGTAGTAGGAAACGGAGGCAAAAAGGTATTCCGAAATTTTAACGGTATTGATCAATTCGAGGGATTTAATGGTTTCAGGCTTGAGATCAGGGTTTCCGATCCCATTTGTATAGTCCCATGGACGGGGAGCACGATAGGCTTCGTTGTACAGTAGCTTACCTGAATACCTGCCCCTGTTAAAAACCAGTGCCACTCTTGGGGTTACAACCTGGTCGTAATAGCTACTGTTATCAAAACGGACCCCGGCAATGAGGTTGAAAGATTTAATAAATTTGTAATTCGCCTGAAGGTAAGCACTGAACAGATTGTTATTGAGCATGGTTGGCTTTTCAGGCGCCGGTGGCTTTTCAGTTGACGAATTACTATAGCTCGTTGAAAAAGTTTCGGCGATCATCTCATATTCAAAAACGATCCCACCCACAAAGGTTAACGGATCAGAAGGTTTATACTGATTGATAACATCAATACCAACCAGGCTGTTGGGTCTGTAATATCCGGCCCGCGTAGTATCATCGATAAAACCAATGGTATTATCAAGTACAGTTGCATTTCGATAATAGATTACCGGTGTAAGTGCGTATTTTGGAGAAGTATAACTATATTTCAAATAACTGTTAATAAAACTGATATTCCAAAGTGTTCCATGATCTATGTATGCTGTACCAGTACTTTTATAATTGGTGCTTCGTGAGGCTTGTTTGTTCTGGATGTTCACACCGTATGATACATTTTTATATTTTACCGACAGATCCACGGCTACATCGCGTTCAAAATTTTCCATATCATCTGTCCAGTTGAAGTCTCCCTTTTCACCTTCCAGGGGTGTTTTTTCGGTGGTGTAGTATTTTCCGGCAATCCGTATCCCTAAATCTTTTTTTGCGTCGTAATATCCATAACCCGAAGCGAGCCTATAGGTATTAAAACTGCCATAACCTGCATTAACGTCGAACCCCTGTGAATTTTCCGGTTTTTTGGTAATCAGGTTTATGACCCCCGAAATGGCATTGGTTCCATAAACAGCTGATGCAGGTCCATATATAATTTCAACCTGTTCGATATTGCTCAATAAATACTGTGCACCTCCGTAAAACCCTCCTGAATTCAATTCATTCACCTGAATACCATCAATCAGTACCAAGGTCAGGTTATTTTGATTGGGTATCCCACGTTGAAAAACGTAACTGTTAAAACCCTGTATATTCCGAAATTGGAACCCGGGCAGGTCTGACAACAAATCTTCCAGTGTCTGGTATCCCCGCTCCCTGATCTCTTTGGATGTAACAATTTGGATGTTTGCAGGAACATCAGCAATGTGCTGCCTTGTTTTGGATGCTGAAACAACTTCGGCATCAAGGAGCCCTTCAATACCGAGGTTTAATAACTCTTCCAGATTGTCAGCCTGAGAATAAGAGTTTTGCGTAATAAAAATAAAACATAGTATAATGGATACAATTCCAATTGTCTTCATAATTGGCGTGGCATTAAAATTTGATCCTAAAAGTATGTAAAATTTTTAATTACCGGCCCATTTAGCATCATTATTATAATTTGAATGCAGGAACATCAGAAGGATGAGGAGATAATATGTTTAATACAATCAGTGAATTAGGGTCGTCTCAAAAATTCATTAACGGTCATTTCTCTCCTCCAGCCGGCGTAGAGAAATCTAATCCCATTTAAACCAATCTAATAGATTTCTTCCGCCAGTGTTCGACTGATCCACCAACCGGCTGAGAAGTCTGGCGGATACCAATGATAAGTTTTTGTAAAGCACTCATAGTCTGTATGAAAAATAGATTTCTCAGTCGCTTCGCTCCATCGAAATGACTTTGATTCTGGTGGTGTTTTGGGGAGAGAATAAGCGGGCGCTCTGCGCCCGCTTATTCTCTCCCCCCCTTCAAAACACAGCACTGTCATTTCGACTGGAAAAATTGTAGCGAAGCGAAAATTTTGAAAGGAGAAATCTATTCCTAGGTAATATCACTTTGTGGACCCTTTTCCGGGTCTTGAGCCTCGGAATGACATGGTTTTGGAGCATTTGGGGGACATCCCCTTTTTCAAGTTTGAATCAAGTATACACTAATCCCCCATATTGAACTTCAAAACAACACCTGTCCGTAGATGATTACCTTTATCAAAAGCCGTAACAAAATCGACCCGGAGGACCTTAAAGATATTTTTGACGCCCGCATTGAACTCGAAATAATCGTTTTCGAAAGCAGCCGTTAGATACCTCAACCCAGCAATTGCCCTCCATTTGGCTTTTCTGAATAAGGGGATTTTGTTAAAGATAAATCCGTTGAAATGGTGTTCGTAAACAGCTTCAACAAAGCTTCTGTTTGTACTCAGGGCGTAATAATCCAAAAGCTGAAAAGCCATAAACCTGCTGTTGGCTATGATAGTACGGTTTCCATCGAAATGGTAAAAGTCCATAAATTCCATCCTGATATTGTTGAGAAAAGTTCCGAATTTCCCGAAAAAATGGCTTTCGCCAAACAAACCAAGTTTTATCCTTCCATCAATGGCGACTGTAACAAGGTCAAAGTTGGTTTGGCTTCCCCAAACGCTGGCAATACCTTTTCGGTAAGACAAGAAAATATCGGGGTATTTGGAACCAAGGATCACTTTATCAGGCACCGAAATATATTTCTGCCGGTACCTGAGCCGGGCAGAAACTTCAAAAACCAGCGAGTTATGCCGCCGGAATGCCGGACTATCGTCACCGGGGTTCTGTGGATTGTTGCTGGTAAATTCCCGTGAATTGTAATTCACCCACTTATAACCGGTGGTGTTTACCAGGGGGTTTCTTTGCGAAAAATCAACGGAGGCATTCAGGAAAACGCCATTGGTTATTTCGCATGAATGTTTAATGTTTACAAAAGCCTTTTCGTAAATCTTCATGTAGTTGTTCTCATCCAGCAAAGTATATAGTGAGTTTACCAGCGGAGTGATCGGGTTTTTGCCGTTGTACTGTTCCGGAACAATGCCTCCAGTTAGTGTAACCCTGGCAAATTGTTTTGGGTTGTAGAAATATGAGCTGTTTAGTTTGTATCCCCACCGCTTATTCGAAAAGCCATAACCAACATAATTCCGTATATAAAACCGCTTTCCCTCATTCAACGATCTGGACATTCCGAAATCGATCTGGGCATTTAATCCCTGCACCGTATTAAACTGGATGGTTTTTGCAGGTGATGAAACAATAAAACGGGTACTGTCCCTGCGGCGATAATAACTGTAACTTCCCATCAGGTCGCCCCACCTGAACTTGTTGTGCTTCCTGTCAAGTGAATCGAGGTATTCACGCGATTGACGCTTTTTTTGCAGACTATCTTCCTTATGATAATTAACCTTCTCTTCACCGGTTAAAGGAATGGGTCTGTTTTCGGCCCAATAGAGTGAGTCCTTTTTATTGGCATCGGGATCAACCTTGATGAGCTCATTTGTAAAAAATCGCTCTGGAAAATCATTATCAAACTGATATTGCGTAAACTGTGAATGAAAAAGCCCGTTCCCGGCAAACCGCTTCCCAAAAATGTTGATCGAAAAATAAAACTGCAGTTTCTGGGTCAGTGTCATCCAAATGCTGTCAGTTACAGGCGAAAGACTTTTCTGGATAATAATCGAGTCGATGAAATCCACCTGGGCATCTTTGCTGATAACAAGATCGGTACTATGAATCCTCCATTCCTCATCCACGATATAAATGTAACCGTTGAAAACCGGATCGGATTTACGTTTGGCCGTAACCCTGATTTTGTAAATCTTGTTCCCGTCATCTTCAAAGGTACCTTCCAGGCGGTAGCGGTAATAAAAGAGGGCATTGTTCGCTATGGGCGAAATAAACCCGCGTTCGCTCCGGTCGAAAGGGAGGTTGATTTTGTTGTTGTAAAAATTCATCAGGAAAAAGGAGATGAAGTTGATGCCGAAGCCCCTGTCGTCGCCACTCACTTTTGCCGACACCATCTCTTCTTTCATTTTGTCGGGTTGCTGAAAATAGAGGTTCGATTCGGATTCTGACAGATAAAAAACACCGATAAGAGAGTCGTTTTTGGTATTCAACGAATCACCAAACATTTTATCCGGTGCTTCCGTCATCCTGAAAATACCCTTGGTGTAAGCATTACAAAAATAATCCCCCACCTGGTGCAGATAGTATTTCCGCTTTTCGATGGTTTTCCTTATAATGGGATATGCAGGATCTTCGGCATCAGCACTAATGATCACCTCCTGAAGAGATATATTATCCAACTCCAATTGAATATCCACATTTAAGGGATTCCCGGTAATTTCCACGGTAACCGCCTGTTTTTTATAACCCACATACCTGAAAACAAGTTGGTGAAAACCATCGGGCAGTTCCAAGGCATAATAACCATCAAAATTGGTAGCCGTCCCCATCGTGGAACCCTGTACATATACACTTGCAAATGGCAGCGGATCCTCATTTGAGTTGGTTACATACCCTTTCACCATTCCGGAAAAGGCAGGTATTGACAATAAAAGCATACAAACGAGGGGTAAAGATTTTTTCAAAACCATCGCACAAATTTAAAATTATTATGAAGGGATTTTGATTGGAAACATTACAAATTTCATGACAATAAAATCATTACAGACTAATTGATTAAGCTAAGACGAAGAAATGGGTGATTGGTTACTTTTGGGAGCGGAGAGCGAAAAACCACAGTAGATTTTAAGTTTGGATTTAATACAAAACCGCATTGAAATATGTTTGGATTTGTGACAGGGTTACCCTTGCGGTGGATCCGTTTAATATTTGCAGCACTTATTTACAGACAGAAAATTGGGAGGTGCAGCGCACCGGAACACCTTCTTTGCTCTGCTGTTTTCAAATATTTCGGTGCGCTGCACCTCAAATATCATGCTTCAACCTCATCTCTACAAAGATTACCGGTGCGCCGCACCTTTTCTTTATGAATGCACCTTTTATCCATGTTTTGATGATTTCAGGGATAAATCAGCGGCAGAGCCGTCTAATATTTGTAGCATTTATAAACAGCCAGAAAATTGGGAGGTGCAGCGCACCGGAAGATCTCCTTTCCTCTGCTATTTTCAAATATCTCGGTGCGCTGCACCTCAAATATCCTTCTTCAACCTCATCTCTACAAAGATTACCGGTGCGCTGCACCTTATTC
>JABMQA010001183.1 GCA_013203545.1 Bacteroidota bacterium | reverse complement strand
CATGAAAGTTGCGGAGCAATAGCAGCAGCCATGAAAGGTGGGGACTATGGGTACAATATTAATCATTTGCTTGCTCATTTAACACCGGCTATTATTGGGTCAGGAAACGATGCCAGTGTGAATGATATTGCAAAGAAAAACGCAATGTTAACCGTTCAGGAATTAACCAACAAATCATCTGTAATTGCTGAAGCTGTAAGTTCTGGTAAATTGCGGATGGTACCGGCATTTTACTGTTTGGGGACGGGCTTGGTTGAGTTTTTAGATTAGATCGTTTTTTTGCCTGCATAATTTAAAATTTCTCGCAAAACCGTGGAGAATAAGTAAATATTTAGGGGCATTTTTTTCGAAGTGAAATATTTTGTCATTCAATAGTCATTTAGTAGTCATTACGTGGTCATTCAATAGTAAAACAGCCTATGACATCAGGCAACTTACGGACGAATAATAAATTAATGACGCCCGAAAAGGAAATGAAAACAGTATGTCAGCGAGGCTTAATGACGCGAAGCCAATGACAACAAATGACGTCAGGCTACTGACGGACAAATGACAACATAATGATAGCGAAGCGAATTACACGAATTATCTTGATTACTACGTCCTTTTCTTTTACCTTATTACCAGCTAAATAGTTACTATTTTATAACCTTACAGTCCCTCACCTTCAAACTTCAATTCTTTTTCGGTGCCATTGTTTTGCGCATTGAAAAACCAGGTAAATCCAAGGTAGATTACGGCGCCTTTACGGTTGTATTTTGTTCGTTGAACCAATTCGGGAATAGCTGTCTCCCTGGATATTTTGTAGGTATGAAACACATCGGAAACCGTTAAAGTGAGTGCTGCCTGTTTTTTGAACAACTGCTGCTTAAATCCGGCATTCGCATAATAGTACTGGTCGCGCTGTCCCTGGGGGGTAATTCGTGGTGAATAGTAATACAAATTGAGCTGGAAGAGCGTGGTTGGGGTGATGTTTATAACCGAATAAAATTTTACATCAGCCGAAACCACCGACTTTTTATCAGAAAAACCAAGGCCTGTTGCATCAATCTGGTCATAAAACACATTGGCACTCAGGTTAAAGTTCAGGTTTTTATGTGGGTTTCCCGAAAGAATAATTTCAAGCCCTGCAGATTGCCGGCTGTCGAGGTTTTGAATGGTGGTGAGTATGATGCTGTCGCCGATGGTTGTTTTTATGGAGGTGAAAGCATCGTATTTGTACCGGTAGTAAAGTGTGGGTGTAAATGCAAATTTTTCTCCTTTGGCATGGTAACCCAGTTCGATGGAATGAATCTGTTGTGGTTTAAGGTTTGGATTTCCGGCTTCGGCAGTCCTTGGATCGGAAAACTCGGGATTGGGATTGAGTTCGTCGGCATCGGGGCGGTTGATCCGTTTGCTGTAGCTTAAGCCTATTTCGTGGTTATCGGCCAGCGCATAGGACAGGTGCAAAGTTGGATAGGGTTTGAAATAGTCATTTTTCACCATCGAATCAACCGGCTTCTTCAGGTGCGAATTAACAAATGCCTGTTCGGCCCGGATGCCGGCTTTAAAACTGAAATCTCCCACCTCCTACCCCCAGAGCGCATAAAGCGCATGCACATTTTGTGTAAGCAGAAACCGGTCAGGGGAAAAGTTGTTGGTATAGCAGATGTCCTCATTAATAAATTCACCCATATAGCCTGCTTCCAACTCTGCGTCTTCGAACATCGACCTGGCATATTCCACTGTTACTTCCGTTTGGTTGCCGCTTTTTTGAATCAGAATTTTTTCGGTGGTATTTTCCGGGTCAGGATAGGTTTGTTGTTCATCAAAGATCTGGTCTTCCTCTTCATCATAGGCTGCAAATGCAGCTTCCAAAGCAAATGTATGATCTTCATCTTCCCCAAAAATATGTTCCCACGCAAAGGATGCCTCCCCTTCGTGTTCGTATTCATCATTGGTCTGGTTGGATGTAATTCTGGAAATGGGTTGTGAATACGAATCATCCTTACAGATTTCGGAAACACCTGTATGTGTGGTATTCTGGATATACCATGTCCCTGAAAGTTCCATGCTGTTATTGTCGTTGAGTTCATATCCCGCACCGGCGGAAATGACATGGGATAGAGAATTGTTCCTGGAATTACCGGTTTCGTCGAAGTAGTTCAGCACCTCCATTCCGGTTGAATCCCTGTTGGTTCTCTGGTCGGAATAATACACCTTGCGGTTGGAATGGCGAATGCTGTATGTGCCAAAAACATTAAAATCTTCCGCACCATAATTCAGCAGGATGTTACCATTGTACCTTTCCTCATTCCCCACATTTACTGTTATCTGTCCGTTGACCCCTTGTCGCGTCTCCTTTTTTAAAACGATGTTAATAATGCCTCCGGTACCATCCGGTTTGTATTTTGCCGATGGATTGGTGATCACCTCTATCCTGTCGATGGTGGCTGCCGGGATTTGCTGAAGGGCAGTGGCCGAACTGCGCCGGAGCAGGGCGGACGGTCTTCCATTGACCAGGAACAGGATGTTGGAGGTGCCCCTCAAAGATACATTCCCGTTCACATCCACCGTAACGGAAGGGATATTTTGAAGGATTTCGGTGGCCGATCCTGATTCGCTCAGGATGTCCTGCCCCACCTGGTAAACTTTTTTATCGATGTTGTGGGAAAGGATATCCTGTTTGCCGGTTATGATAACATCTTCCAACAAGATTTCGGATGCTTCAATTTCGATGGTGCCCAGCTTGGTGAATTCCTCATGTTTAAATATTGAAGTTCTGGCGTTCTTATATCCGATAAAACTAACCGAAACAAAGTAATTGCCCGGCTTTACCTGCTCAAACATGAAATTCCCGTCACCATCCGTGGCTGAACCCTGGATTGCCGCTATCGTATCAGCTTCTTCAAAAAGCGTAACCGAAGCAAATTGCATGGGTTCCCGGGTTGACATTTCAACCACTTTACCTGTGATTACCTGATTTTGGGAAGATACGGTCAAAGAAAACAATACCGATATCTGAAGAAAAAACAGGTGTTTAATAAAACTCTTTGGCATAAGATGATTTTGATTTTATACTTTATATTGCGTTTGGAGACGCTAAGGTAAGTAAAGAATCTATGGTTTTTCTAATTCTACTTTACTAAAATAAATTTTCTCAATAATACCGATCAATATCCACTTGTCTTTGTCTATGTCTAATGCGGATATGCTCCATGCAAAGGTCAACCTCTTTTTG
>JABMQA010001182.1 GCA_013203545.1 Bacteroidota bacterium | reverse complement strand
CCAATACGTTGCCTCAGTACTACAATTTTGTACTGAATAAGGTTTAACATGAGCCGTGTACGAGGCCCGTACGCACGGTTCTGTGAGAGGGATAAATATGGGATGTATCATTGCATTCCATATTTACCCTACTCGATTCTGGGTTTTTTTTCGGGAGTGTACAAATCAATAACCTATTTGGTAGAATAAAAAAAAGCCGCTCCTTTATGAAACGGCTTTTAATATTATGTGCCCGATATTATTTGTTGATGATTAATTTCTTGGTAAAAATATTGTGATCTTTTTTTAGCTTAATCAGGTAAAGACCACTTGCCATGGTAGATACATCAATGGTAGTATGGTCACTACCTGATGAAAAGACTACTTCTTCTTCAACAATGGCATTTCCAATCAGATCCATCAAAGTGATTTCTATGGCAGAGCTTTCTTCAAGATTTAACTCAATCCGCAGATAATCCTTAACCGGATTCGGATATAAATGAATGCCGGCTTCAGCAAAAAAGTCATCGTTTATACCAACCGGAGGGAAGGTTGTGAATGACCAGACTTCGCTATAGTCACTGGTATCATATGAATTGCATGCCCTTATTCTCCAATAATACTGAGTGCCCAATGTTAGTGCGTACAAAACGTTGTATTCAGGATTGTCATCATCACTAGCCTCCGGATAATCAACAAAGGAGTCTATAAAATCCGCATTGTCTGCATATTCTACCTCATACGTTGTAGTTCCTTTTATTTGCGACCATTCCAATTTTGGTTTTAGCCCCAGGCTATCTTCTTCATTAAGTGGATTCTCCAGTAAAACAGCAGCAGCAGTCATGAAGTTATAAGGTTCTGACCACTGTGTGGTATCAAAATCGTGTCTGGCCCTGGCACGCCAATAATAGGTAATTCCATATTTAAGATCTTCCGGAAATACCCTGAAAGTATCAGTGACATAGGTTGTGGTAATGATAAAGTCAGGATCGGCCCCGATTTGGTAGTCATACTTATCAATACCCTCAACATTATCCCATCTTAATTGTACATTCAGATCCTGATCAACAGAATTGTTGTTTGGTTTACTTAGGTCAAAAAAATCTAATGTAACGAAGTTTCGGGTATCGCTCCAGGCCGAGGTATCCATTGAATGAAATGCCCTGACCCTCCAATAATAGGTTGTTCCAAAAAGCAGTTTATCCATATCTTTGGAGTAAACATTACCGGCCACGGTAAATAATATGGCAGCGGGAGATGTAAAGTTCTCATCCAGGTCCAACTGCAGGTTAAAACGTTCAACTCCTGAAATAAAAATACTCCCGACTTTGTTTCTCCATGAAAGGAGTTCGTTAACATCCTGTTCATCAGCTCCGTTGTTGGGTTTGTTCAGGGCAACCTGGTTAAAAGTAACAAACGACCAGGCCGGGCTCCAGAATGATTCATTTTCATTCGCATCGATTGCTTTGACACGCCAGAAATATTCCATGTTAAAATGAAGGTAGCTGCAGGCAACTGCAGTGTACATCGTTGTGGAATCGAGGATTATATCCGAAAAATCAGCAACGGTGCTGAGTTGTGCCCTGTATTGGGTCGCTGAAATTACAGCGTCCCAGTCGAGTTTGACATTTGGCATTTGATCTTCATCGCCATTACCAGGGGCGCTTTGCGCAGGTGTGTCGATTCTTATCTGGGCAGAAATAAAAATTACTGTCAAAATAAGTATGAGTGATAATAAAGCTCTTTTCATATTATAAAGTATTTATGATTATCAATATCAAAATTTACCTGATGATAAGTTTGCCTGAACCACTGTCGTTCCCAGACATGATGCGAACCAAATATGTTCCAGTTGAAAGGACGGAGCAATCAATTTGCAGGTTATGGCTGCCTGGAGCAGGTATATGGTATGGTTTATTAATTACCAACCTACCGGAAAGGTCATAAATGCTGACCATGGCATCCCCTGCTGAAGTAAACTCCATGTTGACTGTACCTGAATTTACAACAGGATTTGGGTAGATAAACAAGGTCTGAGTGCTCTGAACATCAACAATATTATGGTCTTCAATGCCAACCGATATAAATTTTTCGGTTCTGAAAACACCTCTTCCGAAAGTCGCAACGTAAATGTTACCAAAATTCTTTATTTCCGGATAAACCAATGGTGGCTCTCCTTCAACAGGATTTGGAACGGTCAGGGTGTTTTTAAAAACGGCTTGTTGCTTGATCTCAAACACAGGAACTGTTCCCATTCCGTTATTTTCAAGTGTCCAAATTACCGGATCATCCATTAAATTATCTGTTGTCCAGATACCGTTTTCAGTTCCGATGATTCCAATGTTGGAGTGTTTCATTTCGATAAGTGAAGCGTAAACCGGCATTTTCGGCAGATTACCGGTAATATCGGTAAAAACAACGTTGGCTGATGAATCCAGTGCATTCGTTGTCCTGTAAATATAACTTTCGTTACCATAGTTTCCAAGTGTGACGATTACATTTGCCGGGTTTTGCTGGTCAATTGAAATTGATGTAATTATCCTGTCAGGGAAAAGATCATCGAAGTAGTCGGAGGCAACAATACATTCGCTGCTGCCTATATCACCGGTTAATGAGTCGTTGGCCAGTGCGATGTTGGCAATCCTTATCATGGAGCCGTCCTCTGATCCGACAAAAACATAGTTTGCATCTTTTGAATAGGAAATACAGGTGGGGAAACCCGAGGCATCTGCAATTTTCCAGATATTATTTGATCGTAAATTTCCTGCCACATTGATCTCTCTGCCAAATTTAATTATATCTTTT
>JABMQA010001181.1 GCA_013203545.1 Bacteroidota bacterium | reverse complement strand
GTTTTAAGTGTCATACAAAAAGTTGTCATTAGTACGGCTGCTTTGGAACGCAGCGGAAAATCAGTCGGAGAAATCTATTTTATATTTTGCAAGGCCCTTGGCCCCTTCAATCGAAGACACTTATCCCAGATCCCACATCTAACATCTGATATCTTATATCCATTTTGTCCAAAAAAATAGCCTCTCCCGAAAACAGGAGAGGCTATGGTGTGAGCTATGAAAAAATGGGATTTCTCCCAATCTTTTATTTTATGATCTCATAAGAAGGCTCCGGAGTCGTAAATCTCAGGATAAAGGTAATGGTACCACCATCCGGGATTGGAATATCAGCGCCACCCGGAGTGAGGAAACCGTCATCCGGATCGTTTGCTCCAAGGTTTATTATCCATGCATCATTTGCCCTGAATTTAAACCTTTGATTTTCGGCAGCAGGAATATTTTCGACTGTCACGTGGAGGTATTGCTTGGTGGCATCCCATTCCATATTGACATCTTCAGCCCATGCAAGCCATTCACCAATTACACCCCAGCTTTCGGTTGCCTCATAACCTGTCCAGGTGAGGGTATTAATATTAACGACCACGTTGTAGCCTCCAGGGCCCGGAACAGTTAGGTTTTGATCAGAGTTTGGATCAAGTATTCCATCTCCCCCAAATCCGTAGTTTATTACCCCTGTCGAAAATTTAAATTCAAAGTTGGGTGCATCTTCGGGGAAATAAATATATCCTTTATAAACGCCAGTCGTATCAAAATCAAAGATTTTAGGCGCTGTGGCAAGATCCCAACCCTGGTATTCGCCCGGAACCCAAAGTTTTGGATAAATCTCATTGCTGTATGGAGTAAAGTTCATTGTGGTTACATCCGAATAGATATTGGAATAATCGGAAGCGGAATTAAGGAACGAAAGAATGCGGATTTCCACATCTCTTGCTTCATCAGGAAATATTCCCAATCCAAGAAGCAGGTCATTCAAATCTACCTGGATAATTTCAGATGATGTATTCGCTGTATTTATCAATTCCCGACTGTGCATAAAGTTACTGTCTGCCAGATCCATTTGTATTGAATATTTGACATCTTCAAGATGGGTTAGATTATACTGAGCAGCATTCCATACAAAAGTCGTAAGAACACTGTCCATTTTTACCCTCTCAAGGATAAATGATGAGCCACCCTCAGGACTGGTCAGCGTTGCTTTCTGAGTTTTGCTCATATCCAAAACAGGTTCTGCCTCTTTCTTTTCGCAGGAAAACATGAGGCCCAGACCGATTAATACTATAATAAATATTGATATTTTCTTCATGTTCTAAGATTTTTTAATTTTAATATCCACTATTTTGAGTGAGGTTTGGATTTGCTCCGATATCTGATGCCGGGATCGGGAACAGGTTGAACTTGGCATTGGTACCGGTACCTTCAGCCACATTTCCTTTCCAGGGCCAAACATAGGCATCTCCCGTAAGTTTCCCATGCCTCACCAGGTCAGTACGACGGGTACACTCCCAATACAATTCACGTGCTCTTTCATCAAGGATGAAATCGAGATTAAGAGCGCCGGCATCAATATTCCCACTCTGATCGCCATATGCCCGCTCTCTGATCATATTCACATAGCCAACAGCTGCAGTAACATCGGCAACACCTTTAACGGCAGCTTCTGCGTACATCAGGTAAATATCAGCAAGGCGGAACAAAGGATAGTCAGTATCCGGGTAATCCAGACTCTTACCATTGGACCCTGTAGAGGTTACATTCTTCCACTTGGTAATGGCATATCCATCGGTAAATTCACTGATGTTTACAATCTCCTTATTCTGCCCTTCAGTAAAGAACATGGCCCTTCCATCGATATCGCCGGTTTCATCCGGGAATTTATCAACCAGGGCGCTGGTGGCACGTGTACCACCCCAGCCACCACCACAACCAAAATCGGAAGGGTTCATTTCGCCACCAATTGCAGCATGAATGATGAAGTTTGTTCCACCATAGGTTTGCGTGGCGTTACCATCAAACGCAATGGAGAAGATCTGCTCATTGTTGTTCAAATTGTTATCAGCAAGGAAGAGATTCTGATAAGAAGGATTCAGGGAGTAGCCCGCATCAATAACCTTCTGGCAATACAAGGCACAACTGTCATACTTGGCAGTATTTGTATAAACCTCAGCATTGAGGTAAACTTTTGCAAGCAGGCTCCATGCAGTAGCTTTATCAGCCCTGGCATACTCCGCTCTGGGTTCAATCATCAAGCCTTCAATGCTCTTTAATTCTGATGTAATATAATTAAACAGGTCAGCCCTTTGAATTTGGGTTGGGAAAAATGCACCCACACCATCGGCTTCAGTAACGAAAGGCACATTGGCAAACAGGTCCATGGCATGGTAATAACTCAATGCCCTGAGGAATCGTGCTTCAGCCCTGTATTGCTCAACATTGGTTCTCAATTCACCGGTAACTCCACGCTCATCAAGCTTCCCATCAGTGGTTTCACGGATGTATTCATTACATGCAGATATCTGGTAGAAAATCCTGTAATACATGGCGGCGATAAAAACATCGCTCGATCCCCATGTCTGCCAGTGAAGATCCTTAATAGTCTGGTCGTTCCAGCCAATGACGGCTTCATCAGTAGGAAGTTCCTGGTGATACCACCAGCCACGTAAATACTGTCCAAATCCTTCATCAATACCGCTGATGTCGCCATTACCGGCAGGTCCTTCCTGACCGGAAACTGCCAGACCGGCATATAGTCTCGCCAATATTTGAATGTATGCTTCGGGATCTTCAAACACTGTTGCTGCGGTGGTAACATCCTTATCCAGCGGAATGGTGTCGAGATCCTTGGTGCAGGCCGTGAATATTATGACTAGTCCTGCAATAATCGCTGTTATATTAAATATTTTT
>JABMQA010001180.1 GCA_013203545.1 Bacteroidota bacterium | reverse complement strand
TCTTTTCATATATTCATCGGCGGTGTATTCTCCTGCGGTGAGTTCCATCAGGGTACCGGTTCCTTTTTCCAGGCCGGCATAATAGCGGTTCTGCATGAATTCAGGTATCATCTCATTGTCAACAATGCGTTTTGCAACAGCATCAGGTACGGCACCTTCCAGGCCATAACCAGAAGCGATGAAAGCCTGGCCTTTGGAATTGCCTACCTTCGGTTTAACGAGTACAACGATGCCATTGTCTTTACCCTTTTGACCTACACCCCATTTTTCTCCTAACAGGTCAGCAAATTGTGCTTTGTCGTAGCCTTCCAGAGAATTTATCAGCACCACAACGATTTGCGTGGATGTGGTGTCGTTGAATCGGACGAGCTTCCTTTCCAGAGCGTTGACTTCATTCCGGTTCAGGGTTCCGGTGAAATCATTCACAAGCCTCGGTGGGGAAGGACGTGGAGGGATGTCGTTGTTATCACCAAAAAGTGATGCCGATACCATCAAAAAACTAAATAGGATTACTATTCCGGTGTTCAGTATAGGTTTCATTTAACAGATTCTTTTGTTCATATTAGCTTTTTCCAAACGATATATCATCAGGCAATTCATTCACATCATCCCTTTTATAGGGGAATATATTTTTAAGGTATTCACCGGTGTGGGTAATGCCATAAATCAGGCCGTTGGCAAAACGGTTTTCCCTGAAATAATTTAACATTTCCATTTTCAGGTCTTCCCAAAAAGAATCAGGCACATTGGTGTTGATGCCAATATCCCCGATGACGGCAAATTTCCTGTTCTTCAGTGCCAGGTAAAATAGTACGCCATTTCTCTGACTGGTTTTATGCATCTCCAGTTTTTCGAAAACGTGTGCAGCACGGTCCATTACGTCGCCGGGGCATGTATTTTCGATGTGTACCCGGATTTCGCCGGATGTGTCGAGTTCAGCATTTAAGATGGCTTGTTTGATGTCATCCTGGTCTTGTTTTGAAATTAATTTTACTGAGGTCAGTATGGCTGCATTTGACATTATGACTGGGTTTTAATGAGAGATCAACTATTAAAATTCTACCTTGGGCGCTTTTTCGGCGCCGGCTTCAGCTTCGAAGTAAGGTTTCTGTTCGAAACCAAACATATTCGCATAAATGTTTTTTGGAAACTGCTTGATATAAACATTGTATGATCGTGTTGCTTCGTTGAATTTTCTCCTGGCGTTGGCAATCCTGTTTTCGGTGCCTTCGAGTTGCGCCTGTAATTCAAGAAAGTTCTGATTTGCTTTTAATTCGGGGTAGCGTTCGACGGTAACCAGTAAACGACTCAGCGCTGAAGTAAGTGCCCCCTGCGTCTGTTTTATCTTTTCCATGGAAGCAGCATTCAGATTGTCCACATTAAGTTCAACTTTTGTTGCATTTGCCCTGGCCTCAATCACCTGGGTAAGGGTTTGCTGCTCAAAATCAGCATATCCCTTTACGGTGTTTACCAGGTTTGGGATCAGATCCATGCGCCGCTGATAGTCCGTAACCACCTGCGACCAGGAGACGTTCACACCTTCATCCAGGGTGATAATTTGATTGTAGGTACCTTTAAATGAACTGTAAAGCGCAATTACGATTAACGCAATAACTGCAAGTGTAATCCATAGTTTCTTATTTTTCATATGTTTCAGATTTTAAAATTAAAAGGCGTTGCCTGTCTGAAACAAACAACGCCTTTACAATCATATTATTTAAATTTAATCACTTTATTATAGAATCTCAACACTGCGTTTGATAAATTTGGTAAGATCTTCACCTTTCAGAAGGTTTTGAGACAACAGGGCAAGATCCGTAATCTGCCTGGCCATTTTTTCACGGCTTGCTTCATCCTCCTCTTTGGCAATTTTATAAATCAGGTCATGATTGGTGTTTATCACCAGGTTATAACTATCAGGCAGGGTGCCCAGGCCCATATAACCACCGCCACCACCAACGGCCGACATATCCTTCATTCTTCGCATAAACTCGGGTTGTGTGATCATAACAGGTAAATCGCTCTCACTCAGGTTATCGAAAATCACCGTGAAATTCGATTTATCAATGGATTTTTCAAAAACCGGTTTGATGGCATCTTTCTCCTTGTCGTCGAGTTTGGAGGGAGTTTCGGTATCATCCTTCTTGATGAGTTTGTCGATGGTATCCGAATCAACACGTGCAAAGGTGGTGTTTTCAAACTTTGGCTCTACAGAATTGATAAAATGACTATCGAGGACGCCATCCATCAGCAATACGTCATAACCACGTTCTCTGGCATTTTCGATATAACTGTGTTGGTCATCCTTGTCGCTGGTATAAAGGTACACAAGTTTTTTATCTTTATCCGTCTGGATATCCTTGATTTTGTCTTTATATTCCTCAAACGTGAAATATTTGTTCTCGACATTTTTGAACAGGCAGAATTTATTCCCACGATCGAAGAATTTTTCTTCCGAAATCATACCGTATTCAATAAATACCTTGATGTCGTCCCACTTTTTTTCAAACTCTTCACGATTTTCCTTAAAGAGTTCCTCCAGTTTATCAGCCACCTTTTTCATGATGTGGTTGGATATCTGCTTAACCCTTCTGTCGCTTTGCAGGTAGCTTCTCGAAACATTCAATGGGATATCTGGTGAGTCGAGCACACCATGGAGCAGTGTCAGGAAATCGGGAACGATGCCTTCAACGGAATCGGTAACGAAAACCTGGTTGGAATACAACTGGATCTTGTCACGCTGAACTTCCAGGTTTTTTTTAACTTTCGGGAAATAGAGTATGCCCGTAAGGTTAAATGGATAGTCCACATTCAGGTGGATATGGAAAAGCGGTTCCTCAAAGTTCATGGGATAAAGTTCGCGGTAGAAATTCTTATAATCCTCATCCGTCAGATCGGCAGGTTTTTGTTTCCACAGCGGAGTTGTATTGTTGATGATGTCAGGTTTTTCTACCTCCACATATTTATCATTACCATCTTTGTCCTTTTCACCTTCAACCTTCACCTGCTCCTTTTTAAATCCAAACTGGATTGGTACAGGCAGGAAGCGGCAATATTTCTTCAGTAATTCCCTGATCTTATAATCTTCCAGAAACTCTTTTTCATCTTTGCTGATGTGGAGAATGATCTCGGTTCCCCTGTCTTTTTTAACTGTATCTTCCAGGGTATAATCCGGACTTCCGTCGCACGACCATTTTACGGGCTTTGTTTGTCCGCCCTTTTTATAGGTCTTTGTAATTACATCAACCTTATCTGATACCATGAAAGAGGAATAAAATCCCAATCCAAAATGACCTATGATGGCATTTTGTTCAGCTTCCGTTTTGGTTTTGAATTTCTTTACAAACTCTTCAGCACTTGAGAAGGCAATCTGGTTGATATATTTGTCAACCTCTTCCGCATTCATCCCGAGTCCACGGTCCCGAACTGTAAGGGTACCCTTTTTTTTGTCCACTTCAATGTGAATGGTCAGGTCGCCCAAATCATCCTTGAAATGACCGGTGTTGGCCAGTGTTTTCAGTTTTTGAGTTGCGTCCACGGCATTTGAAACCAGTTCGCGAAGAAATATATCGTGGTCGGAGTAGAGAAATTTCTTTATGATCGGAAAGATGTTTTCTGTTTGTACGTTAATTTTACCCTTTTGCATATTCCTTTTCTGTTTTATAAATATGTTAATTTTTTGCGGCGGCAAAATCAAAGGTTATGCCATTGGTTTGTGGCTGACAAAATGACAAGTTATGATGGGCTTAGAAACTGACGAATGAATAAATCCCTAAGATGATGTCATATTTGTCTTTTAAATCGAACTCATATTTTTTTCAGTTATATTTGGGTTTTCCTTTTAAATGAAAAATTACAATATGAACATGGAAACTCATTTTCCAAAACAACTGCTTTTTTATTGATATTGTTTATTAATCCATTATCTGCGTTATTTTGTCAGACCAGTCAGATATGGACTGATTGTACGCCTCCAGTGCTTATCGATTCCTTAACTGCGATTCAAATCAATGATTATGAAAATTCACCCGAGTCAATTGTAGCATATTTTTATGCATCACAAATACGAAAAGACAATAAATGGGATGAAGTAATAACTCCGATGCAGAAGCGATCCGATGTTTTAATTGAAAAGCTCAATGCCTACGTTGAATGGAA
Organism: Bacteroidota bacterium; assembly: GCA_013203545.1. GTDB lineage: Bacteria > Bacteroidota > Bacteroidia > Bacteroidales > 4484-276 > JABMQA01. The sequence goes on along the minus strand of JABMQA010001180.1, from coordinate 220 downwards.
TTTTAAGAAGGTACGGCTGATTAGTAAGTGTGAATATTCACCAGGGCAGATGTGGATCAGGATTTTTATGGAAGTGGGCTTTAATGGCCAAATCGAATCGGGTGAAGATGATGTTTCTCTCACGAAAGTCGATGGCCGGTGGGTGATTGCGAGTGTGCCGACATAGTGGCGGAGTACCAGGCGCAGAGTGTAGAGAGCAAAGTGCGGAGCGTGTCAGAAG
>JABMQA010001179.1 GCA_013203545.1 Bacteroidota bacterium | reverse complement strand
TCAACCTTAACCGGCTGGGCCTTCTGCTTTTGTTGTGTATTGCTGTGCGATTGTGAAAGCAGGTCATCACGGCTTTCCTGCATCCGCCGTCTGTCGGCACGACGTGGCAACTGCGCCTCCCTTACATCATTCGGATCCTGTAGCGGAAGATTTCCCTTGAGCAGGAATGCGGTAATTTCGCGGTTGATCCGCTGAACCATCGTCTTGAACAATTCAAAGGATTCGAATTTATAAATGAGCAACGGATCTTTCTGTTCGTAAGTGGCATTTTGTACCGACTGCCTCAAGTCATCCATTTCACGAAGGTGCTCTTTCCAGGCTTCGTCGATCATACCAAGTGTTACACTCTTCTCAATAGCAAGATTAATCTCACGCCCGCCGTCTTCATATGCTTTCTTGAGGTTTGCAATGATCTGTCTTGTTTTTATTCCATCAGTGATGGGAATTGCAATATTTTCGTAGCTGGATTGGGTTTCGTACACCTGCTTAATGATCGGATAGGCCCGCTCTGCAATCAGCTTCATCTTATCTTTATAGGAACCATATACCTGGTTAAACAGCTTTTCGGTTATCTCATCCTTGTCGCCATGTAAAAATTCGTCCTGCCCAATTACTGAGGTTGTAACCATGTCCTTTAACACTTCCAGCTTAAACCCTTCGTAATCGCCGTTTGCCTGGTAGTCCATCACAATTTGCTCACTCAGATCGTACATCATGTTGGATATGTCCACACCCAGTCTTTCCCCAAAAAGCGCATGCCGGCGTTTCTTATAAATCACCTCACGTTGTGAGTTCATCACATCGTCATATTCAAGCAGCCGTTTACGTATTCCAAAGTTATTCTCCTCAACTTTTCTCTGGGCCCTTTCGATGGATTTGGTAATCATCGAATGCTGGATAACATCACCTTCATCGATACCCATCCGGTCCATTATTTTCGAGATCCGCTCTGACCCGAACATCCGCATCAGGTCATCTTCGAGCGAAACAAAAAACTGCGAGCTTCCCGGGTCACCCTGACGCCCGGCCCTACCACGCAACTGCCTGTCGACCCGTCTGGAATCGTGACGTTCGGTTCCGATAATGGCCAAACCTCCTGAGTCCTTTACGCCTTTCCCTAACTTAATATCGGTACCACGGCCTGCCATATTGGTAGCAATGGTTACTGTTCCGGGCTGACCGGCCGCAGCAACAATATCAGCCTCTTTCTGGTGCAATTTTGCGTTCAGGACGTTATGAGGGATATGCTTCCTCGTGAGCATCCTGCTTAACAGCTCGGATGTTTCTACAGAAGTAGTACCCACCAAACTAGGTCGTTTCGCTTCTATCAGCGCCTCTATCTCTTTGATTACTGCATTGAACTTTTCACGCTTGGTTTTATACACCAGATCCTCGCGGTCATCACGTGTAATGGGCCTGTTGGTTGGAATTACAACCACATCCAGTTTATAGATATCCCACAACTCACCGGCTTCGGTTTCAGCAGTACCCGTCATACCGGATAATTTGTTATACATCCTGAAGTAATTTTGCAGGGTAATGGTGGCATAAGTCTGGGTAGCAGCTTCGATCTTAACGTTTTCCTTTGCCTCAATTGCCTGGTGCAAACCATCGGAGTAACGCCTGCCCTCTAAAATACGGCCGGTTTGCTCATCAACGATTTTCACCTTGTTATCCATTAGAACATACTCCACATCCTTTTCAAACAGCGAATAGGCCTTAAGCAACTGGTTTACGGTATGGATACGTTCTGTTTTTACTGAAAAATCGCGTGTTAGATTACTCTTCTGTTCAGCTTTCTCTTCTTCTGATAAATCTTCTGACCTATCCAGTTCAACCAGTTCGGCGCCCAGATCAGGTATGATAAAAAAGGCATTGTCATCATAGGAAGAACTCAAAAGGTCGTGGCCCTTTTCGGAAAGCTCGATAGAGTTGTTTTTTTCATCAATCACAAAATAGAGCTCATCGTTGATGATATGCATATGCTTGCTCTGCTCCTGCATATAAAAGCTCTCTGTTTTCGTCATGAGCGATCTCATTCCCGGTTCACTCAGGAATTTGATAAGCGCTTTGGTCTTAGGCAACCCGTTGCGTGCCCGTAACAATTGCTCACCGCCTTTTTTATGGTCGTCGTCACTCACATTATCGCCACTTAAAAGCTGTTTGGCTTCAGCCAGCAATTTTGTAACCAGGTTACGCTGTGCACTATAAAGCTTCTGCACGTTGGCTTTCATCTCGTCAAACAACTGGTTTTCACCTTTGGGGGTTGGCCCGGAAATGATAAGTGGGGTTCGTGCATCGTCAATCAGCACTGAGTCGACCTCATCCACGATCACAAAATTATGTGGCCGTTGTACCAGTTCAGCCGGATTGCCTGTCATATTGTCGCGCAGGTAATCGAATCCAAATTCATTATTTGTTCCATAAGTGATATCAGCAAGATAAGCCTTGCGCCGGGAATCCGAATTGGGCTCATGTTTATCGATACAATCCACCGTTAAACCATGAAACATGAAAAGCATGCCCATCCACTCGGAGTCACGTTTGGCCAGGTAGTCGTTAACGGTTACCAAATGAACGCCTTTTCCGGGTAATGCATTCAAATAGACAGGCAGGGTGGCAACGAGGGTCTTCCCTTCACCGGTAGCCATTTCGGCAACCTTCCCCTGGTGCAAAACAATCCCGCCAACCAACTGCACATCATAGTGTTCCATATCCCAGGTGATCATGGTTCCACCTGCCATCCATTTGTTGTCGTAGTAGGCTGTGTCGTTTACAATATTTACGTGGTCGTATTTAGCTGCAAGATCACGATCCATTTGGGATGCCGTAACCTCAACCGTTTCATTCTCTTTAAACCGCTTTGCCGTTTCCTTCATTACCGAAAATGCCTCAGGCAGAATCTCGTTCAGAATTTCCTGGGATTTGGCATAACTTGATTTCACCAGCCTGTCCACCTCTTCATAAAGCTTTTCCTTTTGATGGACATCCATATCAAGGTCGTTGCCAATACTCTCCTTGATCTCCGTTATCCTGTTTTCGTCAATTGCTATATATTCAGTGATTCTCTGTTTAAACTCTAACGTTTTTGCACGGAGTTCATCATTACTCAATTCTTTGATCTTCGGATAAGCCTCGAGTGTGAGATTCAATGTTGGATTGATGGCTTTATTGTCGCGGTCAGCCTTTGAACCAACAAACTTTTTGACAATATTTTTAAACATATCTTAAATGAGTTGTTTTATTCGAATTCGCATCCTGATCAACAATAATGCCCTTCAGAAATTTATTCTAAATTCAGAAATTCAGGTCAAAGTGTCAGGAAACATTGTTTTTGCGGGTCAAAGTTAATTGAATTATGCGAAACAATACAATTTACGTAGATTTCAGGGATGGCATCCATTGCCGTCAAGCTAAGAAAAGAGAAATAGATTTCTCCCTTCGGCACTGCACTTCGCTTGTGTCTGTGGTCGAAATGACAAATTTGGTTGCATTTAGTGGAGTTGAGAGAAAGCAGGCACTCCGCGCCTGCTTTCTCTCAACTCCACTCCTTAACTATCTTTAATGCTTGTCATTTCGACCGAAAAAACGGAGCCAGGCGTAGTTTTGATGGGAGAAAACTATCCCATCCAGTTATATATTTCTCTTTGAGTACATATCGGGGCAGTTAAAAAAAGCGTTAAATCCATTGTAATCTACATTTTACTCGCTTAACTTGACGGCTATGGGATCGCATCCCTCATTGGGATCCGATACATTTCTCAGTGCGCCAACATATTGAAAGGTTTTGGTTTTACTATCCTGCACGTTAGCCGAGAGATAATCCTTCAGGAATAAAAAGTGACGGATCGCCACCGTGCCTGAGAATATCCCTTACAACAGAAGAATTTATGGCCGTATATTCAGGCAATGTGAGCAAAAAAACCGTTTCGATCTCGGGATAGAGCTTTTTATTCACCTGGGCAATGGACCGTTCAAATTCAAAATCGGCCGAGGTACGCAAACCCCTCAAAATGTAATTTGCCCCTACCTTTTTGCAATATTCTACTGTTAACCCGGTGTATTTATCAATTTCAACAGAGGGGTAATCAGCAAATATAGTTTCAAGAAAAAATATTCTTTTTTCGATGGAGAAATAGCTTTTCTTCTCGGAGTTTTGGCCTACGGCAATTATTATCCTATCAAAAAGCGGGACTGCACGCTTTACGATATTTTCATGTCCACGTGTTAACGGATCGAATGATCCCGGGAATATGGCAATTTTCTGCATGAGATAAATTTTTACGAATGTATGGTCAAAATGATAAATGCTGTCAATTGTTGATTCACATTATATTTTCTAATTAATATCTGGGAGTCTTTTGGTTAGAAAATAGTACGGACTTGTAAAATGGTGTTCAAAAAGTTTGTCCGGATCAACAGGGTATTCCTTGTAATATTCCTCATCAGCATACAGCACGATGGGTGAACCGGTGCGTACATAATTGTTGGTATTTGCATATTCGGGCTCTTCAAAATCCGGTAGCACCTTCAGCACGCTTTTATAAACTTTCATACCTAGATACTTTTCATACTTCTTACCGGCTTTTTTGGTCATGTTGTTCAATCGGTTATAAACATACCTCAGAACAACATCTTTTGGGAATTTCAACTTACCTATAATATTTTTGGCATCGGTAAACGGATTGACCTTTGAAAAATCTTCGAATGTTTGTATTGAGATTGGAACCTCCGGTACCCAGTCGGCCGTATTGATCACATGAAAAGCCCAGCCTCCCTGTGTGATGTGCTCAAACGAATAGGCATAAAAAAGGTTTCCTGGTTTTGGAGCTGCGCTACAATAGGTCTTAAACCGGACATCTTTGTTGATCTTGCCGTCATTTTGCAATTGATTTAAATGCGATGTTAACATGTAGGCAATGGAGCCGCCCTGGCTATGTCCGGCGATAATAAAATCATGGTGACCAGTAGCATACAACGAATCTATCTTTCCCAGGAAATCCCTTGCAATAAAAGCCGTGCCGATCAGCCAGCCGGTGTGGACAGCCGCTGCGGGATTGTCGGAAAAATGGTAGTTGAAGTTAAAATCCTTTGCAATTTGAAGTGTGCCCAAAGCAGGGACCATGGCGGCATAAAAATTCTCCAGCCAGCTAACCGGCTTACCCGTGGTTCCCCTGATGCTGACAATTACGATGTTGTTTTCGTCAATCCACAGGTCGTAGCGGTTATCCAACCCAATCACGGGCGATCGGTATATCATTCTGCAATGCTCCGGAGCCGGTGTCGCTATTTTGGAATATGAAGTATCAACCTGCTTTGCAATTACCCGTAGCACCTCCAAAAACTCCTCTTTGTCAAAGCCGGGTTTTAATTTCGAATCCTGACCAAATAATGCATTTGCAGAAAAGAGGGATAGAAACAGCAGAATGAATAGGTTAGTAAACGATCGCTTCATAGGCCAATGGTTTAAATCTTCCGGATCATCATTAATCCGTCCCTCAAAGGTAAAAGGATATTTTCAACCCGTGGGTCATTTTGAACAAATTGGTTAAATTTTTTGATACCGATAGCCTCCTTATCATTGGTATCTTCCTGAAAAACTTTACCATCCCAAAAGGCGTTGTCTGCCAGTATTACCCCGTTTTTATTCAATTTTTCTATAACCATATGATAATAATTAAGGTAATTTTCTTTATCAGCGTCTATAAAAGCAAGGTCATAGGTTTCAGTCAGGTCGGGAATAATATTTAAGGCGTTTCCAATATGAACGTGAATTTTATCTTCAACTCCTGCCATTTTAAAATATTTCCTGCCGATTTCAACCGATTCGGGATTGCTGTCGATGGTATGAATGATGCCGTTTTCAGGCAGTCCCAATGCCAGGCATATGGTAGCATATCCTGTAAAGGTGCCGATCTCAAGAATCCTTTCAGGTTGGAGTATCCTGCTTATCATTTTAAGAAAAGTTCCCTGAAGGTGGCCTGACAGCATTCGCGGATAGATGGTTTTCAAATGGGTTTCGCGGTACAGCTGATACAAATAATCCGGTTCGCCTGTTGTATGTTTCTCAGCATAGGATTCATATTCTGGCAGGGTTGCATGATAGTATTGCTTTTTCATATTTGTAATGATTTGCTTTCCGGTTACGATTCCTTTTTCGGGATAAACGTCAACATTGAGAATTGGTCCTCTGTAAAAATTTCATTGGCAACCTCAAGCAACTGCCCGGAAGTAATGGTATTCACTTTTGTGATCATATCTCCAAAAGAATCCACATGATCGAAAAAGAGATGGCTCTTCCCGATCGATATCATTTCATTCAGGTTGGATTCCAGCGAAATCGCCATTTGGCCAATGAGTTGCAATTTTGCCCGGTGTAATTGGAGCGATCCAAGTTTTTTATCCCTCAATAATTTGAGTTCGCGGTAGACCAGTTTGACGGATTTTTCGAGATATCCGTTGTCGGTACCCAGATAGATATTGAAATTACCGGTATCGGAATAGGGTTGGTAATGTGCCTCAATGTTGTAAGAATAGCCATACTTTTCACGAATACCCAGGTTTAACCGGGAATTCATGCCGGGGCCACCCAAAATATTTGTGAGTAATCCCAGGATGGTTTTCTTATCATTATTCACATCATAGGCAAGGTTTCCCATGATACAATGAACCTGGAAATTCGATTTTTCATCCACTCTTTTTTGTGGCATGTAACCTACAAATGCACTTTGGGTATTGGTTTTTAAATGGGAACCAATAAAGCCGAAATATTTTTCAGCCAGCGAAATTAGTTTTTCAAAACGGATGTTACCCACAGAGCAAATCACCATCTTTTCAGGAACATAATTTCTTTTCATAAAGCCGACAACATGCTCCCTGGTAAATGCCTTAACTGATTCAGGAGTACCCAGAATACATCTGCCAATGGGATGGCCATCGTAGAGCAGTTCTTCAAATTCATCAAAGATTAGCTCAAAAGGAGAATCCTTGTATGAATTGATCTCATCGATGACGACATCTTTCTCCTTCTGAATTTCCTTTGGTGGAAATAAGGAGTTGTTAAGAATATCGGAAAACAGTTCGAGTGTTCTCGGATAATACTGTTTCAGGAATGATGCATAAATACATGTTTCTTCCTTACTGGTGTATGCATTTAACTCGCCTCCCACATTTTCGAGCCTGCTCAGGATATGGTATGCCTTCCGGTGCCTGGTCCCTTTAAAAATAACATGCTCGATAAAATGAGCGATGCCGTTTTCATCGGGCAGTTCATCCCGCGATCCGGCCCCGATGATGATCCCGCAATGTGCCACCTGGTTTACAACCGGTTTGTGAATAATGCGAATGCCGTTGGACAATTGATAATATTGATATTCCATAGTAATAAAATGGGGGCAAAAGTAGGGAAATAATGGGAACGTTATAATTGGAGGAGTGGGGAGTTTTCAGTGCTCAGTCCGCAGTCCGCAGTCCGCAGTCTTCTCCCGATAGCTATCAGCGATTTTTTGGGCTATATTTATTTTAGTACCTATTCATTATT
>JABMQA010001178.1 GCA_013203545.1 Bacteroidota bacterium | reverse complement strand
TAGTGGGTTTTACAAAAAATACTTAAAATTCCAATCCTCGATATTTGGTCGTGTGATATTTATCATTACGGTTTTATCTGTCTTTTTGTTCTTATCTTTTGGTATAATTTTCAGATCGATTTACGAAAACTATGCGAATACCAGCATAAGGCAGAATGGCAATAATATTGGGTCCATCGTTGAGGGGGCATTATATCATTCTATGCTCAAAAACGACAAAGGGGCATTGCAAAGTACGCTGGATATTATCAATACCATGTCTGGAATTGATGAGGTTAATATGTATGATAACCTGAACAGCCTGGTTTATTCTTCCTCTTCATTCGAAACCACCGGACATGGCAATCCCGACTGCAAAAGTTGTCACCCTGATATTTATGAAATGTTTCCACAAAAGGAGAAATCCTACCGGATTATTGACGAAGTTAGTGCCTGCAGCATGACCACCAGTGGTAACGGACACCGGCAATTGTTGATAAGGGCTCCCATATATAACGAGAAATCATGTTACCTGAGTTCGTGTCATTATCATGGTGAAACAGAGGAGGTGCTTGGCTCCCTGATCATTAAAGTGCCGCTTGAGGATCTCGACATGGCTATTTCAAAATCTTCGAGGGATATTTTTTTAATGGCTGCAATATCTACATTATTGCTTGTTTTTGTCTTAATACTGTTTACCCGAAGTAAAATTAAAAACCCGTTGAATGCCATCATTACCGCAAGCGAAGCAGTTGCCAAAGGCGATAAGGGCATGCGGCTCGAAATTAAACCTGATCTTTTGGATGATATGAGAATGGTTTCCCTTGCGTTTAACAATATGCTCGATAATCTTAATTTGGCCAACATGGAACTCGAAAACTGGTCCCATCAACTTGAATATAAAGTACAAAAGAAATCAGAGGAACTTTCTGATATACAAAATGAGTTGATCCATGTAGAACGAATAGCATCCCTCGGCAAACTCTCGTCCGCCGTTGCACACGAAATTAATAATCCATTATCCGGAGTTTTGACTTATACAAAATTGGTTCATAGGCAATTGGACAAGTTAGATGTGGAGTTTAAAGCGAAGCAATCCATGTTGAAATATCTGACCATTATCGAAAATGAAACCAAACGATGTGGTGATATTGTTAAAGGCTTACTGGATTTTTCACGTAAAGACCAACAAGATTTCGAAAACAAACATCTGCATAAAATATTAAAGGACACTTATAATTTGATGGCCCATCCGATGAAAATGGCGGATTTTAACTTTTATACCGATTTTTCTGCACAATCCGATTTAATCCATTGCAGTGAAAACCAAATAAAACAGGCCTGTGTTGCCATTTTGGTAAACTCATATGAAGCAATTACACAGAATGGGGAAATCCTGATAAGGACCATTAATCCGGAACCGGGATACATTAAACTCGAAATTATAGACAATGGTGTTGGTATTGCCCGTGAAGATCTGTCGCATATTTTTGAACCATTTTTCTCTGCCAAGCGAAAGACTAACGGAATTGGACTGGGGCTGGCAATTGTTCATGGAATCGTCCAGAGTCACAAAGGGAAAATTGATATCGCATCTGAGTTGGGAAAAGGAACGGCCTTTTCAATCACATTGCCTTTGATCAGGAATTAAGATAAGTATCATGACTAAAAAAATTTCATTACTAATCGTTGATGATGAAGAATCCGTGAGGGATTCATTATATAATTGGTTTATTGAGGACGGGTATGAGGTTGAATGTGCTGCAAATGCCAAAGAAGCCCTGACGGTTCTCGAAGCAAGGGATTTTGATATCATTCTTGCTGATATAAAAATGCCAGGCATGGATGGAATAGAAATGCATAAGCGTATCAGGACACTAAATAAGGATGCCATAGTCATTATTATGACCGCTTTTGCATCTGTTGAAACGGCTGTACAGGCATTAAAGGATGGTGCATATGATTACATTACCAAACCATTCGATCCCGACGACCTTTCTCATTTAATCCGTAATGCTGCAAGGCAGATCAATCTAAAAAGCGAGAATGAAATCCTGAAAAACAAGGTCATCTCACTCGAAAACATTGAAGATATTATTGGGAACAGTAAGGCCATGCACATGGTCCTTCAGGATGTAGAGAGCGTGGCACAATCAAATTCATCCGTTATAATTACAGGCGAAAGCGGTACAGGGAAAGAGCTGATTGCAAGAGCTATCCATTCCAATTCCGCAAGGAAATACTTTCCAATGGTTTCTGTTCATTGTGGGGCTTTATCGGAGAGTTTGCTTGAAAGTGAATTGTTCGGGCACGAAAAAGGCGCCTTTACCGGTGCGATGTACAACCGAAAAGGCAGGTTCGAAATGGCCGATGGCGGCACGATATTCCTTGATGAAATTGCTACTATTTCGTCTAAAATGCAAATAGAACTACTCAGGGTACTGGAATCAAAGTGTTTTGTCCGGGTAGGTGGAAACAAGGAAATTAGATCTGATTTCAGGGTCATTTGCGCAACAAACAGGGATTTGAAGAAAATGGTTGAGAATGGAACCTTTCGCGAAGACCTTTATTACAGGTTGAATGTTGTAAATATTCAAATTCCCCCGCTACGTGAAAGACATGAGGATATTCCATTGCTGGCAGAACATTTTATAAAAAAATATTGTACCTCCATGAGTCGTGACATGATCACGATTGATACTGCTGCCATGAAACGGCTTGAATCGTATGATTTCCCGGGGAATGTTCGGGAACTCGAAAATATGATCGAAAGGGCTATTGTCATTGGAAATGGGAAGGTAATCAGGTTGAATGATTTACCACTTGGGAAAGACATTGTAAATACTTCTTATGAAAGTCTGGAAGACCTTGAGAAAAAATACATTCTTGAGGTTCTCAATAAGAATGACTGGAACATCTCAAAGTCTGCAAAAATCCTTAAAGTTGACAGGGTAACACTCTATAATAAAATCAGGAAACACAACCTAAAACCAATAAACCAGCACTGATCGTATCTGAGAGTAAAAACTTACAAACAGCAACAAATATTAATAAAGTACTCATTTGGGATCTAATTCATTGGAGAAGCAAAAAATCTTACTAATTCATCACGGGCATTTCGAGCATCATTGCCTCGAAACGATCCGGGGTGATGTAATCCGTGAATATTCACATCCTGTGCTTATTCAGGAAAGTCATGCCGATCTAAGCAATTTTTATAACCCAACCCGGCGGCAATACGATGGAAATGAATTATTAAAATTCCTGGATTCGCTGTCACAAAATAACTCTTTAAAAACGATCGGCTTATTCCGCGTGGATTTGTTTATTCCAATCCTGACCTATATATTTGGCCAGGCTCTTTATAAAGGCAGAACGGGCATTGTATCGATTTACCGGCTCAGGAATGAACAATACGGCATGAAGGCGGATGAAGGGCTGTTAATTGAAAGGCTCAGGAAGGTAATTATCCACGAATTGGGCCATACATTTGGGTTGATACATTGCTATTTTCCAAGTTGCGTGATGAGGTCGAGTACTTATGTTGAGGATATTGATCAGAAAAAGCAAACACTTTGCCCCACCTGCAGGGCTGAGATAGAATCAATGTTGTAATACACTACTGTCCGATGAAAATGTAATAGATTCTTCGCTTCGCTCAGAATGACAGATACATGGCTCTACTGAAGAAAGGCCCTTTTCACCACGGAGACACGGAGGGCACAGAGGTTTGACTAATGTCTGCATATATGAATGGAGCTTTAAGACGTTTTATATTCTCCGTGATCTCTGTGTCTCCGTGGTAAATTGCTTTTTTCAGGAGAGGCCATCCATATTTCCCAACCAGATCAGGCAAAAGAGGAGGCTAGGACATGTACAGTAAAAT
>JABMQA010000104.1 GCA_013203545.1 Bacteroidota bacterium | reverse complement strand
TGTTATTACTGCTTTTTCAGAACAATTCAAAATGATGAGGAAGGCTAATGAAGAAAATCAAGGAAGCAAAGAATCAAAAGTCCAGATTGAAAACATCAACTTTTTAAAGAAAAAAATAACCTATCCATTTGCCGATTTGATTGTTACAAGTCCGCCATATGTAACATCATATGAATATGCCGACTTACATCAGTTGTCAACATTATGGCTTGGCTTCACAGATGATTATAGGTCGTTTAGGGAAGGAACAATTGGAAGCCTGTACCATGATTCTGAGTTTAAAAATGACATTAAAGAATTAAATAATACAGGGGAAAAGATAGTATTTCAATTATACAATACCGATAAACGAAAAGCAAGGTCAGCAGCAAAATATTTTGTTGACATGCAAAAGAGCATTCAAAAAATATACGATTTGCTAAATGAAAACGGGTATGCACTTTTTGTGATTGGAAATACAGAATACAAATCCGTGCGTATCGACAATGCAAAACATTTAGTTGAAAGTATGATTACTTACGGATTTGCTGATATTGAGGTTAGTAAGCGTGAAATTTTTGGTAAGATATTAACGCCATATCGTGATAAAAAAGGGAAATTTACAACAGACAAGAACAGCCGAAAAGTATATTCTGAGGAATTTATAGTTATAGGGAGGAAATTACACAATGAATAGAAGTTTAAAAATTCGCCCATATGCCAGATTGCTGACCATGCTTGGTGAACAATTGATAAAGAATGAACAGATAGCTCTTGCTGAATTGATAAAAAATTCTTACGATGCTGATGCAGATTGGGTAAAGGTATGTTTCATAGATTTTGGGGATAACATGGAAGTGTCAGCTAAATCTATAATTATTGTTGAAGACAATGGAGAAGGAATGTCCTTTGATACGATTGAAAAGAGCTGGATGAATCCGGCAACTCCAAATAAACTCGAAAAAGATGGGGCTGAGAGAAGAACACTTAATAAAAAGAGGGTTATACAGGGAGAGAAGGGAATAGGACGATTTGCAATTTTAAAGCTTGGTAGAAAGATAAAAATTACAACAAGAATAGAAGGAAGCAACGAGGAAATAGTTATTGATTATGACCTTTCCGCTTATGATGATGATTTTCTAACTGAAAACAAAATAGAGAAAGATTTATTTATTGATGATATAAATATTAATGTGTTTTCTCAGAAACCGGTGATATTTGTAGAAAGAGATGTCAAAGTTAATCACACAATTTTTAAAAAATCTAATAACAAAGGGACAAGAATAGAGATTTCCTCCTTAAAAGGATCTTGGAGTGAAAATAAAGTAAAAAGTGCATACAAGAAAATTTCAAGCTTAGTATCAATTTTTGATAAGATTTTTCATAAAAGGCCTGATGATGATTTTGAAATTGGATTTGAAGTTGGTGGCGAAAGGGAAACTTTCTCGGATGAGGATATAGAAAGGTTGGAATTATTATTTGAGAATAGCAGCGTTCTTAAAATAACGGATGGGAAATATTCTGATAAGGAAAATTGTTTTTATTTCAATATGAATGGAAACCCTATTAAACTGTCTTTAGATGATAGTTTAATAAGAGGTGTTAAGCAAATCTATCAAAAACAGTTTTATCAGGGGAAAGATTTATTTAACGGAGAAGCGTGGAGAACTCCTGAATGTGGAGAATTCGGCTTTACATTTTTCGTTTTCGACTTTAACGCAAAAGATGCGTCAAAACATTATTTACAGAAAAAAGAAAAAGAACTATTAAAAGAACATAGGATTTATTTATATCGAGATGGTATTCGTGTAGCCCCTTATGGAGACCCAGAGGATGATTGGTTGCAAATTGATATGTTCAGAGGAACAAAAAGTGTCGGAATGTTTTTAAGCAATGATCAGGTTGTAGGTTGTATTGATATTTCTAAAAAGAATAATCCAAAATTAAAAGACAAAACTAATAGAGAAGGATTAATAGAAGAAGGAAATGCAACAAAAGATTTCATTACATTAATTCAAACATTGCTTTTTTATATTCGGCAGCATCCATATAAACAATATCAGGAAAGGCCAAAGGATAGAAAGGCTCAGAGTATTCATAAACTTGATCAGATAAATAATGAATTTTCGGAGCTTAAGGAAAAAATAACAGATAATCCAATTGCATTAGCGGCTGTAAATAATCTTGTTAAATCATATAACTTAGAACGGAACTACTTTGAAAAAAGAATTGAAACAACGGAAGACTTAGCGGGGATTGGTTTATCTGTAGAAACAGCCACCCATGATATAATGTTGATGTTTTCAAAAGGTTTAATTGCTTTGGACGATTTACTCAAGGATTGCTTTGCTGATAGTATTAGTTCGAATCAAATTATTGGGGAGATTCAAAAAATCCGTGGTATTTATTCTTTCATTGAAAATCAAATGAAAGACATTCAGCTTTTGTTCAAATCCACCAAGCAAAGAAGAAGAAATATTAGGGTTAATGATATTTTGAACAAAGTAGTAAGGATTTATCGAAGTACTTTGAAAAGGGAAAAGATTGAATTAAATATCAATGAGATAGGTTCTCCAGTTATCGCAAAATGTACTGATGCGATATTATTACAGTTGTTTATTAATTTGTTTGATAATGCAATTTATTGGCTTTCAATATTGGATAAAAAGGACAAGGAGATAAAAATTACTATTGATGGCAATAACAATCAATTGATTTTTTCTGATAATGGTCAAGGTATCAATGTAGATGATGCTCCATTTATTTTTGAACCTTTTTATTCTGCAAAAGAAGATGGACGAGGATTAGGGCTATATATTGCCAGGCAATTACTCGAAAGGATTGATTATTCTATATGGCTTGCAGAAATTAAGTCAGAAAAAGTCTTATCAGGAGCAAATTTCGTTGTTAGTTTTATTAAAAATGAAGATAATGACTGATATTTTAGAATTGTTTTCTGGTGTATGTATCATAATAGATGATGCATTGGAAAGTGAAACCAGAAAAGAAGATTTAATATGGAAGATAAAGGAAAATATCCAACGTAAAAATATTCCAATATTGGAATATTATGATCTTCCTGATGATGAAAGTATAAAGCATTTCAAAAACATAAATTTCATCTTACTTGATTGGGAACTATTTAAAAAACCAATACCTGGCTTAGCAATTGACACGACTCCTTTTATAAGAGCTAATATTGATTTTATTAGAAAAATAAATGCGATAGCATTTGTTCCAATCTTTATTTTTAGTAATGAACAACCGGATTCAATAATAAACCATCTTGTGCAGGCTGGAATTTATAATAAAGAAAAGAGAAATCATATTTTCGTCAAGCAGAAATCAGACCTTATTGATGATAAAAATGAGAACTTGTTATTCGAGGAGATAGAAAAATGGATAAAAGAAATGCCTTCTGTTTATGTATTAAAAGAATGGGAAATAATAAATAGCAAAGCCAAAAGTGTTTTATTTTGGGAATTATATAACATAAGTCCTCACTGGGCAACAATTTTATGGAAGATTTATTCAAAAGATAATGTTGATACTCCAAGCGAATTAGGAAACCTAATTTCAAAAAACCTGGTTTCATTAATGACTGATTTCAATTTTGATGACACAATTATGGATGAACCTGGAGAATCAAGTTCAGGGGACATTAGAAGAGTTATCGAAGGAGAAAGGTTCATTAGGAAAGAGCTTCTAAATACTAATTATGTGTATACTGGTGACATATTCAAAAAAGGTGGCAAATATTACCTTAATGTTAGACCACAGTGCGATTGTATTGCAAGAATTGTCACGGAAATTTTTGACATCGAATTGTATTGCGTTAAAGGAAGTAAGCTAAGTAAAGAGAAAATGAAGAAGTATTACAATGAGGATTATGGATTAATCAGTGAGCAAGACACAAACACAATAGTTTTTCCGATAAATCATGGAGAAGCAATTGATTTCAGATTCAATGAATTGATAAAGTTCAAATATTCCGAAATTAAAGATGATAGAATTGGTCGGTTAATGCCTCCTTTTATTACAAGAATACAACAGAAGTACGCTGCATATATGCAAAGACAAGGTTTCCCTCGAATGCCAAAAGAAGCGATCGGATAACTTTAAACGTCATTTCAACCAAAATCAGCATTTGAATAAACTCAACAATCCATGACCAAAGAAAAAGCAATCAAACTATTCCACGATCAAAAAGTAAGGGTGCAGTGGGATGAAGATCAGGAAAAATGGTACTTCTCCATTGTTGATGTAATTGGCGTTTTAGCTGATAATTCTTGTGCCAGAAAGTACGGGGGCGATTTAAAAAAGAAACTGAAAGATGAGGGAAGTGAACTGTCCGAAAAAATCGGACAGTTGAAAATGCTTTCGGCAAATGGAAAGTTCTATAAAACTGATGTGGCTGATACCGGGCAGATATTACGGCTAATTCAATCTATCCCATCCCCCAAAGCTGAACCTTTTTAAATTTGGTTGGCGAAGGTAGGTTACGAACGCATCGAAGAAACCGAAGACCCTGAGCTTGCATTTGACAGGGGTATGGAAACTTATCTGAAAAAAGGCTACTCAAAAGCGTGGATCAACCAACGTCTGAAAAGCATAGAGGTTAGAAAAGAACTTACTGATGAATGTAACAATCGGGGAATTAAACAAGGTTTGGAATACGCGATTTTAACGGATGAAATCACAAAAGCATGGGCAGGATTTACAACTAAAGGATACAAAAAACTTAAAGGGTTGAAGAAAGAAAATCTTCGGGATAATATGACAAATCTTGAGCTTGTGTTGAATATGTTGGCTGAGGCAACAACTGTAGAAATCTACAATATAAACCCTATTCAGTATTTAGTAAATTAAAAATGGAGTCAGACTACGGAAGGACATGGTGGGGCGGACAGTTTCTCAACTCACTTTCACATATCGATTATTCGAACAGGTTGCCACGGGGAAGGAGCTATGCCCGCAACGGCTATGTTAAGGAAATAAAAATCCTGGAAAACGCTATTAATGCAAAAGTAAAAGGTAGCAGGCGTACGCCTTATAAAGTTGAAATTACTGTCCCGCGATTTTCTAAAGCGGAAAGTAATGTACTAATGACCGCTATAAATACCGACCCGCTATTGTTATCACTTCTGCTAAACCGGGAGCTTCCACCCGAACTGAGCCGGATTGCAGAAAGGAATAACATCAAGGTTTTCCCATCATCATGGAAAGATTTTGAAATGAACTGTTCCTGTCCTGATTGGGCTGTCCCCTGTAAACACCTTGCCTCGGTTATTTATATTCTTTCCGCAGAAATAGACCGGAACCCATTTCTTGTGTTTCAACTTCATGGGCTCGATTTTTTAAAGGAACTGGAAAAAACAGGACTGAAAGGAACCGAAGAACTGGAAGTGCCCAACATGGCGAAGATGTTTCGGGTCAAACCCGCAATACAGAATAATGAGCAAGATATTGACCAGCCAGGCCCATTCGATCTGTCAGTAATTCAGCCTATGATGGATACACTGTTTTCGTTACTGGATGAGAATTCCATCTTTTCAAAACGCGCATTTATCCCTGTCTTGCGCAAAAATTACAAAGCCACTGCCAGATATATTAAAAAGATACTTGAATTTGAGAAAAATGAACTCCCCGTTAGGGAATACGAAAAATATGATAATGCAGAAATAATCTTTCATAATGAGGCTTTTTATTTAGATACCATACTTATTTCGGGTGATGACGAAAAACATTTCCCGGTAAACAGAAATGGAATAGAAACGTTATTCGATTTCATAAACAATATTCCTTTAAAGTATTCCACGCGGTTATCGGCACCGTTGCTTTCGTTATACCGGGCATATCATTTCAGTATAAAAATTGTAGAAACGGGCAGTTTTGTGCCACAGTTGTTAAAACTATCAAATGGCAGCTATATCGTAAGATGGGTCCCTGCAATGGGGAACAACGAAATTGAAAGCCTGCTGAGCGTGTTTGAATCAATAATACCTGCCGGCTTTGTTCAGATAATGGAGGCATCAAGCAAGCCTAAGTATCTCGATAGCCGTGAGCAGGCCATTACCCTTCTTTCGTTATTCATCAGCTATTTCATACAATTATCTGTTGGCCTTTCGACAAGAATGTATGATGCTGACAATAAAATCGAGATGTTGTTTTTCGCAGGTGAGCCTCAGAAATTTGATATACTTGGCGAATCTGAAATTCCGGGTACGATACATCAATGGCTTAGTCGTTTTTACATTTCAAACAGAACCTATGTGCCAATTATCAAAATCAATGATGTTATAGAAGAAAATGTTTTTGCCGTTGAACTGCTGATCGAAAACCGTAAGAATAGCTTGCAGCCGCCCATAGGTTTAAAAGAGTTTATTGCTGATGATAAATATGCAGCTAATAAAACAGCCGTGCTGCAATCGCTTGCTTCGCTATCGGGAGACTTCACTGATATCAAAAAACTGATTAGCTCATTTGGGGAAGATGAATTATTATACGATTCCGATGGGTTTGCCGAAGTATTGTTAAAAATCCTGCCGGTAGTCAAACTTTTGGGTATATCCGTTTTGCTGCCCAACTCACTTAAAAAGCTTGTCAGGCCACAAACATCCTTAATGCTTAAACAAAACCAAACCAAATCGGAAAGAAGTTTTCTTAGCCTCAACCAAATTCTGGATTTTGAATGGCAGATAGCCATTGGTGACCAAACCATTCCGGTGAACGAGTTTATCGAATTGGTAAAAGGCATGTCGGGAATCGTAAATATTAAAGGACAATATGTTTTAATCGACCAAAATGAAATTCGGGCACTTATAAATAATTTAGATACCGAAAAAGAACTGCCACCTTCCGAACTCTTAAAAGCCGCGCTTTCCGAAGTGTATCAGGAAGCAAAAATATCCATATCGGCCAAAGCAAAAAAGACAATACGCGATTTGCTTGATGCTCAGAAAATAGCCTTGCCCGCAGGTCTAAATGCCACTTTGCGCCCATATCAGGAAAGAGGGTTCCAGTGGCTGTACAACAATGCCACAGTAGGGTTCGGTAGCATTATTGCTGATGACATGGGTCTTGGTAAAACAATACAGGTAATCACGCTGTTGCTGCAATTCAAACTCGAAAAACGGCTCGATAAACAAAAATCACTAATTGTTGTCCCTACCACACTTATTACCAACTGGCAAAAAGAGATTGAACATTTTGCCCCCGGGCTCTCCGTGCATATTTACCATGGACCGGCCCGCGAATATACCACTGATAATTGCGACCTTGTTATTACCTCATATGGGGTTTTGCGCTCAGATATTACAAAATTCCAAAAGACAAAATGGGCTGTGGTGATTATTGATGAAGCACAGAATATTAAAAATGCCGTTACAGACCAGGCCAAAGCAGTGAAAAAGCTAAAAGCCCCCGTAAGGGTTGCCATGAGCGGCACGCCTGTCGAAAACCGACTGGCTGAATATTGGAGTATTTTTGACTTTGCAAACAAGGGTTATTTAGGCTCCGCCAAATATTTTAAAAATATGTTCGCCTCACCCATCGAACTTGAAAATAACAAAAAACAACTCGATACATTCAAAAAAATCACATCACCATTTATCCTGCGAAGACTCAAAACAGATAAAAATATAATAACCGATCTGCCCGAAAAAATAGAGAACGACCGGTTTGTGTCACTCACAAAAGAACAAACTGCCATTTACCAAAATGTTGTCGATAGCATGATTCCTGAGGTTGAAGCATCTGATGGGAGTAAAATTAAACGTGCCGGCCTGTTGTTTAAATTAATGACTGCATTAAAACAAATTTGCAATCACCCATCGCAGTTTCTAAAAAAGGAGGACTACTCACCAAAACTTTCTGGAAAATCTGAGATGATGCTCAATATTTTGGAATCGATTTATGAAAGTAACGAAAAGGTGCTCATCTTTACCCAATACAAAGAAATGGGGGATATACTCGTAAAAATGATTGAAAACCATTTTGGAATTTCCCCTCTGTTTTTGCATGGCGGAATATCAAGAAAAAAACGGGATGAAATGGTGAGCGGGTTTCAGGAAAAAAATCACATTAAAACATTTATTCTGTCGATAAAAGCGGGCGGCACGGGATTAAACCTTACTGAGGCCAATCATGTGATACATTACGACCTCTGGTGGAATCCGGCTGTTGAATCGCAGGCTACCGACCGGGCTTTTCGTATAGGCCAGCAAAAGAATGTAATGGTTTACCGTCTGATAACCCGTAATTCGTTCGAAGAAAAAATTGATGAAATGTTGCAAAAAAAGAAAGATTTAGCAAACCTTGCCGTGTCATCCGGCGAAAAATGGATTGGGGATTTGTCAAATACAGAAATATCGGAATTGGTAAAATTATAGGAATTAATGGTTAAAAACCTTAGCATCAAATCCTGAGTATCATAAAACCCCATCAAAACCAGGAAGTACTCTGTCAGATACTTCGAGCTGTCATGTTTTTTCCCATCCCATCTCCACACTTTCCCAATTGCATTCGATTTCCGCTTTGCGCTTCGCTCCCTGCTCTCCGCTCTCCGCCTTATTCCCATCTCAAAGCATCAACAGGATTTGCCCTTGCTGCAACCAGTGCCTGATAAAGTATAGTTAACGCACCTATGGTAAGTGCAATCATCCCGGCGAGCACAAAGATCCACCAGTTTTGCCACAATTCGATGCGGAATGCAAAATTCTGAAGCCAGTTGTTGATCAGCCAGAATGCCATCGGCCAGGCAATAACGTTTCCAATCACCATCCATTTGGAGAGGTCGCGGAACAACATGATTATGATTTTGCCTACCGAGGATCCCATCGCTTTCCTGATACCGATTTCTTTAAACTTTTGCCTTACGGTAAAAGAGGTCAGGGCATACAAGCCCAGCATCGAAATTAAAATGGCCAGTAATGCGGCAGAGGTGATAAGTTTGTTAATACGGTCTTCCTTCCGGTACATTTGAGTAAATGCTTCGCTGACAAATGAGTACTCAAAGGTGTAATTGGGATCTGCTTTTTTGAACACATCTTCGATAAAAGCCATTGTTTCTTTGATATTTTCAGGGGCCAGTTTTATGGAAACCCGGTTAAACCATGAGTCATACATGGATAATACCAAAGGGTCGATTTCGGAATGGAGTGAAAAAAAATTGTAATTCTCAACCACGCCAATGATCTTACCAGGCTGATCCCAAACATTTACTTCCTGACCAACCGGGTTATCCAATCCCAGTTTTTTTTCAGCTATTTGATTGATGATAAATGCAGCGGTATCGGTTTTCATTGCAGGGTCGAAATCCCTTCCGGCAACAATCCGTAATCCAAAGGTTTTAACATAATCATGCTGGACCCTGTTTTCATTGATCATAATTGCAGTTTTGGGATCGTCACCTTTTTTATAGCAATTCTGCACGCTGCGGTCCACACCCGGAACGCTTTGTGATGCCGTTACTGAAAGAATATTGGGATTCTGTAAAAGTTCGGCCTTCACACTTTCGTGTGACGACCTGATCTTTCGGGAAACCCTTTCGACTGAAACCACATGCTCACGATCAAAACCCAGATCTTTGTTTTTAATGAAGCTGATCTGCTTGTGTAACAACATCAGCGATATGAGCAGAAAAACAGATATGGCGAATTGCAGGGTGACCAATATTTTACGCATCCCATGTGATTTTCCGCCGGATGTAACCGATCCTTTTAAAATCAGTACCGGCCTGAGTGCCGAAAGGTATATTGATGGGTAAATACCAGATATGATACCAACCGAAACAGCAAAAAGTACAATTATGGCCAACAACATCGGCTGATGCCAGTATTCGATCCTGAGGGGTTCATCCAGCAGATTCGCAAATTGTTTGATCAGTACTTCGTTCAATCCCAGGGCAATTATAAATGCCAGTAGTGCAGTTACAACCGACTCGCCGATAAACTGCCTGACAAGATCTGTCCTGAGCGCACCAACTACCTTTCGCAAACCTATTTCACGCATTCGTTTTTCCGATTGAGCCGTAACCAGGTTAATGAAATTGAAAATAGCGATGAGCATCACAAAAAAGGCCAAAAAGGAAAAGATGTAGACATTACGGATATCTCCGGTCCTTCCCTCCGAAAAACTGAACCTGGAATACAGGTATATGTCGCGCATGGCTTGCAGACTGTTATACAGCGTAATTCCATGCGGGCCAAATCGTTCATTCATGGCCTTATCCACAAGTTCACAAACTTTGTTATTAAACGGGCCGGTATCCGTACCATTCTTCATTAGAAGATATGTGGGGAATGATATTCCATCATTTTCGGTGACATCCCAATCAGGTCGCTCCAGTGAAGAAAATGAGGCCAGGGCATCATAAAAAATGTGCGAATTAGGAGGCATGTCCTGCATAATGCCGGTTACCTTGTAATCATGGTTTGATACTTTCAGGGTTTGGTTCAGAGGATCTTCATCACCAAAATATTTTTTTGCCAGGCTTTCGGAAATCACAATTGAGAAAGGTTGTTTTAATGCAAGACCTGGATTGCCTTTAAGAAATGGATAGGTAAAGATTTTGAAAAACGCTGTATCAACCCATGCCACCTGGTCTTCTGTAAATCGTTGTTCACCAACAAATACTTCATCATCACCCCAGTTATAAATCCGGGTGACCTGTTCTGCTTCCGGAACATTGGTGATGAGAAGTTCGGCAATCTTCCCGCTTGACACGGCTGCTGATACGATTTTTCCATCAGCCATCGAACCTTCGAGAGTCAGCCGGAAGATGTTATCGTAATTTTCATTAAACCTGTCGAAGCTCAACTGGTGAAAAACATAGATCATGATGAGCAACGAAACGGAAAATCCAATGGCCAGGCCAAGAATATTAATCAGTGTGTTGAGTTTATTTTTCCGTAAATTCCTGAGGGCAATGGTAATGTAATTCCAGATCATAAAGCGAAGTTTTATGATGGATTAGACGGATCACAAATGAAAAGGTTACATATCTCAAAATTGGTCTGATTTAAGAATTCCTCCGTCCAACCGACTTGAGAAACTACATGGCTCTGATTTTTATAGTATCAGGATTAATGACCAATGGAGGATTGTATTTCGTTGGATTGACAATAACGCTTACGATGTTAAGATTACGGATTATCATTAAAATACGGAGAATATAAAATGGACAGAATAGCAAACATTCACCCAAGTAATCCTGTCAAAATAACTTCCCCAAATCAATCTGGCATTATTATAAAAACTACCTGTTTTATTACAGATTTCTCCTTTCAACACTTCGCTAC
The DNA here is from genome assembly GCA_013203545.1 of Bacteroidota bacterium. GTDB lineage: Bacteria > Bacteroidota > Bacteroidia > Bacteroidales > 4484-276 > JABMQA01. Next base: position 49 of record JABMQA010000104.1, on the reverse strand, counting down.
GCTTGTGTTTCCAGTCGAAATGACAAAGCTATTGTTGGTAGTGAGGGGG
>JABMQA010001177.1 GCA_013203545.1 Bacteroidota bacterium | reverse complement strand
TTTTTGCGCTCGACAGATGTATTCGACTGGGTAAGGCCTATAAAAATAGGTGTATTTGCAATAGGGTTCATGATGGCAAACAAACCCATGAAAACTGTTGTACCGAAGAGGATGTATTGTTGCATATATTTAGTGATAGTTACTCGTTGCTGGTTGCTAGAATAATAAAAAACAAAACCAATACCCTTTGTTTTTAAATCTTAACAAGATTGGCAAAGCCCATAAAGGCAAGCGATAAAATCCCCGCAACAACCAGTGCGATTGGCATTCCGCGCATTCCCTTTGGTACATCCATCAGTTCGAGGTGTTCGCGTAAACCGGCAAAAAGAATGAGAGCCAGCGCAAAACCAAGCGAATTTCCAATGGCATAAACAGTGCCTTGCAGCAGGTTGAAATCCTTTTGAATGATGAGAAGTGCCACACCCAAAATGGCACAGTTGGTAGTGATGAGTGGGAGAAATACCCCAAGTGCCTGGTACAATGGCGGGCTGACCTTTTTCAATATAATTTCAACAACCTGTACCAGGGATGCAATAACCAGGATGAACGAGATGGTTTGCAGAAAACCCAAACCAAACGGATTGAGGACATACTGTTGGATAAGCCATGTAACTATTGAGGCAACAGTCATTACAAACAATACCGCACCACTCATCCCGGTAGCCGTGGCCAATTTACCGGAAACGCCAAGGAATGGGCAAATTCCCAAAAAATTTGCAAGCACAATATTGCTAACCAGTACCGTACCTATAATTATAATAATGTATTCCATGATCTGCTTTTATCTTGATTATACTTTTTTTGTAACCTTGTTAACAAATGCAATGAGAAATCCCAATGCTATAAATGCGCCCGGAGAAAGGATAAATACCAGTATTCCGTCATGATTGATGAATTTCCACCCAAAAATGGAATAATTGCCAAGCATCTCCCTAATGGCTCCCAGCATCGTGAGCGCCATGGCAAAGCCCAAACCCATACCCAGACCGTCAAAAAAGGAGGAAACCACGTTATTTTTTGAAGCGAAGGCTTCTGCACGGCCCAGTACAACACAGTTAACTACGATGAGTGGAATAAATATCCCCAATTGTTCGTGCAAAGCCGGTGCATAACCTGCCATCACCAAATCGACAACAGTTACAAACGCTGCAATAACTACGATAAAGGTCGGTATCCTCACCTTATTTGGGATCAGGTTTTTAATAAGAGAAATGACTATGTTCGACATCATGAGCACGAAGGTGGTTGCCAGTCCCATCCCAAGGCCATTGATTGCCGAATTGGTAACCGCCAGGGTCGGGCACATACCCAACAGCATCACGAAAACCGCATTTTCCTTAAAGAATCCCTTTGAAAAATTTTGCCATTGTTTCATTATTCACCCTCCTCCTGGTTATTTTGTTTTTTTTCCAATTGCTCAAATGTTGTGTAGGCCCGCATCACCGCATCACAAAATGCACGAGATGAAATAGTGGCGGCTGTAATGGCATCCACCTGCCCGCCATCCTTTTTCACTTCAACTTTAAAAGTGGCAGGGTTTTTTCCCATAAACTGATCCTTGAATTTCGGAGTAGCCATTTTGGTACCCAAACCGGGCGTTTCTTTCTGCTCCAACACCTCGATATTGGTAATTGTTCCATCGGGTTTAAAACCAACCATTAATTTGATAAGGCCACTGTACCCCAGGTTTGTGTACGTTTTAACAGCCACACCGATTTCCTGGCCATCCTTCAAACCTTCGAAAAAAGTTAAGGAATCCGAACCTGTGGCAGGCATCATTTGAACTTTCTTAAGTTCGGTAAAACCCGGCATCACCTGCGATATGGCTTTCTGTAGTTTCAGCCGCTGCACCTCGGCTATGGGGCCTTTGGTAAGATTATATACAGCACTTGCCGCCAGCGAAGAAACGGCAGTAACTATAAGCAGGGTTAAAAACATATTTAAAAACGTTGATTCTGTTTTTGCCATCTGAATTGGTTATTATTTTGAATCCGTAAATACTTACTTCTTTTTATTTCTATACCATTTTCAACTTTCCAAACCTCGCCGGCTTAAAACCGCGATTTATTACCGGTGCAAAGGCATTCATGATTAAAATAGCAAATGATACGCCTTCAGGATAACCACCCCAGAAACGTATGACCATGGTAATCACACCGCAACCAATACCAAACACGATCTGGCCCTTAACTGACATCGGTGAACTGACCATATCCGTAGCCATATAAAACACGCCCAGTATCAAACCACCGGCAATCATATGGTACAACGGGTTGATGTAAACATCGGGGTTGATAAGCCAGAAAATACCGGCGAAAACAAATGCTGAACCCAGGTATGCAACCGGAATCTGCCATGTGATGGTCTTCTTAGCCAGCATAAAAATGGCGCCTAAAATCAATGCAATTACCGAAATCTCGCCTAACGAACCACCCATCTGACCCAGGAGCAGATCCTGGTAATTGGTAACCTGGTAACCTACAATATCCCCAAGTTCGTTGTATTGCGGCAATCCCTTTTCGATCAGTTGCCCAACGGTTACCTTGCCGGCTTCCAGGTTGTTAACCTGATCTTTTAGATTTCCAAGAAATGTTGCGCCGGTTACGGCATCCAGCGTACTATTGCCAAATAAGGGTTTGGCAATGGGCCAGGTTGTCATCTGAACCGGGAACGAGATCAACAGGAACACACGGCCAACCAACGCAGGATTGAAGGGGTTTTTACCAACTCCTCCAAAGGCCATTTTCGCAATACCAATCGAAACAATTGCACCTACAATTATGATCCACGTTGACAGGCTGCTGGGCACATTAAATGCCAGCAAAACACCGGTTATAATTGCAGAACCGTCATTTATTGTCAGGTCACCTTTGATCAGGTATTTTTGGATGAGAAATTCAACCAACACGCAGGCCACCACCGAAATTGCCAGGACACGAACCGCATCAAGGCCGAAAAAATAAAACGAAACCAGCATGGCGGGGATCATGGCGTATATCACACTGTACATGATCTTTTTTATGGATTCATTGGCATGAACATGCGGAGAACCCGATATTGTGAGTAAATTGTCCATATCTTAATTTTTTCCTCTGCTTCTGATGATTTGTCCAACTTTAAATTTACCCAACCTGATATAATCAAGCAATGGTCTGCCTGATGGACAGGTATATTGACAGGAGCCACATTCGATGCAATCCATCACCTTATCGGCTTCGGTCCTATCCCACATTTTGTGACTAACTTCCTGTGCAATGAGGTATGGCTCCAAACCCATGGGGCATGCCGAAACGCACCTGGCACAACGGATACATGATTTCATAGCCGCACGATCCGATTCCTCCAACGGCATGAGTAATATACCGGATGATCCTTTTACAATGGGTGCTTCAGCTGACATCAATGCCTTACCCATCATGGGACCCCCACCGATAATCTTTCCTAAATTCTCAGGAACTCCGCCAGCATGTTCAATCAACTCACTGATGGGTGTTCCTACCCTGACCCTGAAATTGGATGGCTTTTTAGCAGCTTTACCCGTGACGGTAACCACCCTTTCAATCAAAGGTTTATTCTTTTGAACAGCTTCGTACACAGCGAATGCAGTACCCACATTATCAACAACGCATCCGGTTTCGATCGGTAATTTCGCCGATGGTACCTCACGGCCTGTCAACGCCTTGATTAATTGCTTTTCACCTCCCTGCGGGTACTTCACCTTGAGTGCCTGCACCGTTATTCCGTTAAATTTGGTTGCCAGTTGAGTAAGGTGTTGAATGGCATCCGGTTTATTACTTTCGATACCTACAATGGCTTTTGCAACACCCAGCGCTTTCATCAGAATGGTTGTTCCGATAAGCATTTCTTCACCTTTTTCAAGCATCAGCCTGTGGTCGGAAGTAAGGTACGGCTCACATTCAACCCCATTTATAATCAGATACTCGGCTTTTTTTCCATCCGGTACCATCATTTTTACGTGGGTCGGAAATGTAGCGCCTCCAAGTCCCACTACCCCCATTTCATTTATACGCTTGATGATTTCATCTTTGGTAAGGGTAATTTCACGGTTGATATCAGGTGTGGTATCGATACCGTCCTCCCAAACATCTTCGGTAGTATCGATAATGATGGCCGGACGTTTGTATCCGGATTGATCCATCACATTATCCAGTTTAGATACCTTTCCGGTAACCGGCGAGTGAATATTTGCCGAGATGAAGCCTGAACTTTTTGCAATAAGCTGTCCGGTCTTTACCTCATCGCCTCTTTTTACAAGTACTGTGGCAGGCGCACCCAAATGCTGCGAAACCGAAACAAACACCTTTTTAGGGATCGGAAGGGTTTGGATAGCTTCGCTGGATGAGAATTTGTTTTCAGGTGGATGAACACCTCCAAGTTTAAATGTTTTCAATATTTTTTCCTCCTATATTGAAATCTCTATCGTTAATGTTATTAGACTATTTTCTTTCAAATTATAATTATTTAGCAATGTTTTAGTCGTCAGTCGTCAGTCCTCAGTCCTCAGTTTATATCCATCATTCTCCATTCTTCCTACGTTATTCGTCATTCTAAATTCGTCATTCTAAATTCGTCATTCTAAATTCGTCAGTTCGCAGTCTTCAGTCCACAGTCTGTACATACCCAATAATCTACTTCCTAATTCTAAATTCTAAATTCCAACTTCTTACTTCCTACTTCTTATTCTTACTTCCTACTTCTTACTTCTATAATTAATCGTCTATACTAATTTATTCTTTTAAATCCTATGCTTTAACAGTTTCTATTGGAACCGGTTTTTCCGGCGTTTCCACTTTCTTTTCAGGTTTTGGTTTTCTTGGGGGAAAATTCAATTCATGAATGGCATTGGTTGGACATTCCGGGGCACATTTGCGGCATAACTTGCATTTTTCGTAATCGATATATGCCAGGTTATTCACGAGTGTAATGGCATCAAAAGCACATACCTTAACACATTTACCGCATCCGATACAGGCCACATTGCAATTTTTCTTTGCCGGTGCACCTTTTTCCTCATTAATACAGGAAACAAATATTCTGCGGTCCTTCTTTCCCTTGTTTCTTAATTCGAATATATTTCTTGGGCAGGCTTTCACACAGGCACCGCAGGCTACACACTTGTCGGCAACCACAACAGGTAAACCTGTAACTTTATCCATATAAAGTGCATCAAAATCGCATACCACCACACAGTCGGCCAAACCAAGGCACCCATACGGGCAACCACTTTCGCCCGCGTACAGGTTATGTGCAAAGGCACAGGTTTCCGGTCCATCGTACTTAACCTTCATGGATGCATTTTGACGGGATCCATTGCAGCGCAATACAGCGATCATCGGTTCCTTTTCTTCTGCCTCAAGACCCATAACTTTAGCTACGACAGCCATAACAGAATTACCACCGACAGGACAATTAAATCCTTCAAGGCTTCCTGCCTTAACAATATTCTCAGCAAAAGCACGGCATCCGGCGTAGCCACACCCACCACAATTGGCACTGGGTAGAGCTTCTTCAACCTCATCAATTTTAGGATCTTCGATTACCTTGAATTTTTGTGCAACAAAGTAGAGAATAACAGCTGCTGCAACACCAATGGCACTCAAAGAGATAACGGCATATAGAATTACATCATTCACGTTTTAGCTCCTTTTTATATTAAAGAATATGTGTTCAATTTAATAATCTGATTTTTGGTTTCAACCTGCTTCCCCGTAAAAAAGGAGATTGGCTGATTCCCTGCTATTCAGGACGGGCAAAATTATAAACAAATGTTAAAATTCCCATTATTCATGGCTTATTTAAAATGAATTAAAACACCTGTTTTACAATACTTTGCGTGATAGCTGAGCGTATTGATTCGATAAGCGATTTTCAAAGCGTTAAAGATTAATCAGTTATAGAATAATTTAGAAGTCCTCTAAATTTAACTTTGTAAGGCTTTGAAATAGAATAGTATGAGTTTGGTAGTACTAAAATTTGAAATTAGGGAAAAAAACTACATTTCGCCTCATCCCCTTACCCCTTCCCTTGGAGGAAAAGGAAAATTCACTATCCTCCAAGAGATGGTTATGGTGAGGTTAAAAAGGTTTTTTATACTATTGATGAGTCAATCTGATTGATGCCCTTGTGAATTCACGCTTTAAAAAATAACAACCTTTTGTACCTGGATTCGGTCTCCATCGGATATGCTGAAAAAATAAATTCCCGGGAGAAGGTTGCTGATATTCAAGAAATATGCACCATTATCAATCCTTATACTAAAATGATTTTGAGGAACAATCCTACCCTTTGTATCAGAAATTTCAACCTTCAGGTCAGATTCTGGAATATCAGTGTACAACCACAACTCACCTTTTGATGGATTTGGGTAAATGGAACACGCAAAGGTTTTTATTTCTTCGAGACCAAATACACCCATTTCAATATTTTGAATTTTAGAAAGGCCATGCGCTGAGAAGTTTGCCTGATAGGGCATCTGCTGATCGAATTCAACACTCAGTGTACATTCTTTGCCGGTTTCAGGCCGGTACAGTTTCATACTGATCAGTCCATTCTCATCATAGCCATCCTTTATATGCGTAGTTTCATCATTCATAAAGGCTACGAGTGAATAACTATTATTCATTGAAGCCATTTCGGCCAGTCCCACACAAAGTCCCTCTGAGGCAAATACGCCAATTATATCATTTGTCTGAATACCTGATCCGGTCATAACATCTTCAGAAATAACAATAAGATGAGAAACTGCTGTGTAGTTCACGTCATTCCAGGGTGTGATATTTGCAGGTTTCTGTGTGGGTTGAGGCATCCATGTTAACTCACCACAGTCAGGGTAGAATAAAGATGTATTTTCTGACACCGATATCCAGTAGGATTTACCGGGCTCCAGATGGGTAAGTGAATTGATGCTGTATTCAGGCCAATACACGGATGTACCAGCCACCTCCTTAACGATATTCACAGTACCAGGGCCACCGAAAAACGCATCTGTCTCAACC
>JABMQA010001176.1 GCA_013203545.1 Bacteroidota bacterium | reverse complement strand
CGATAATCTTATGAATGTAATCAAATCAAGGGAAACACTTAGCGAAGTAGGAATAAGGCTAGTGGCACAGGGTCTTGTTTTGGAAAATTACAATCCGATTTTTATTTCCAGAGAATCATTTATTAGTTTGCGAAAAACCGTTCCCCAATACATTAAGGATTTGGTGGTGAAACCTCTGATCGTTGAGGATTCGCTCTCATTTACAATTGCCTATAACCAGACTGTTGAAAACCTGATCAGATTTAAAAATTCCAGCGATACAAATTTTATTTATAATCTTTTAAATTATACCCACAGGTTTTATAGCATTAAGGCACTTTCACGTGTTTCGGTGAAGCGCATCCAGAGTAGTGATATTCTTGAGTTGACCTATGAGCAGACCGATCCAGGAATCGCCATGCAAACCCTCATAATTCTCACAAAGGTTTTTATTAATAATTTCAAAAACCTCAAGGAAAACCAATCCGATGTTGTTGTAGATTATTTTGAGCAACAGGTAAATACGGCACAAAGAAAACTTAAGCAGGCTGAGGATAGACTGCTTGAGTTTAATACGGATAATAACATCATTAATTACTATGAACAAAGTAAATTCATTGCCGGTAAAAAGGAATCAATTGAGGAGTATATCCAGAATGAGAAGATGAAGCTTTCCGGAGCAGAAGAGGCCATTAAGAATATTGAATCAAAACTACAGTTACAGGGGCAGGTTCAAACAATTTCCGAGAACATATTGAATAAAAGAAATAAACTTGTGGAAGTTACCGAAAAAATAACCATAAACGAGTTGTACAATGAAGCGGATATCCTGAGTAAAAATGAACTGGCAAAACTCAGAACGCAGGCTGAATCCCTTAAATTGGAAATCAACGAAGATATCTCAAAGTTATATAATTTTAAAAATACCATTGAGGGTTTACCCATTTCGGAACTTCTTACCGAATGGTTGAGAAATGTTTTGGTTTATGCAGAGGCCAAAGCTGGTTTACAGGTTTTAACAGTCCGTCAAAAGGATTTCATGAAGAACTATGAAATTTTTGCGCCTTTGGGCGCCACCATGAAGCGTATTGAAAGGGAGATTGATGTGTCAGAAAGTGAATATCTTTCGTTGTTACACTCCCTGAATATGGCACGCCTGAGGCAAAAAAACGAATCACTGACAACCAACATCAAACCCCTGGATGCACCCTATTTTCCGCTTTCGCCTAAACCATCAAAAAGAAAAATTTTGGTGATTGCAGCTGCTATGATTGGATTTCTGATGGTAGCTTTTGCTATTTTGCTTACCGAATACCTTGACAATACCATTAAAACCATCGAACGAGCTGAAAAACTTACCGGTTTTAAGGTGATAGGTTTGTTGCCAAGAATTGTTGGGCAATATTCAGCCTATAACCTGCCTTTTATAACAAACAGGCTGATTGAGTTATTGCTTCAGGAAATGAAAAATATTACCGAAAAATCTGATTTTGCCGGGGGAAGGGCTACCAGGCAGATCATCTTTTTCAGTCCCCTCGAGAAAGAGGGGAAAACGTTTGTTGTAAATAAAATTATCAATAAGATCAGAAGTGCCGGTGAAAAAGTGCTTTATCTAAATTATACCACCAAAACACCTGATGAACTGATAAAGGAAAAAATTCAGAGTTCCATGGAACAGGATTCAAGCTATGAATCCAAAGGTATTGTGGGAATGTTGCAAAATCTCAAGCAAAGGTTCAGGAAAGTGGTTGCCGACGACTTTTTTGAATTAACACAGAATAAGGACAATTTGGTTTACCACATTGATGATTCGTTTACGGAAAAACAGGATATCTTCGACCTGATTCAAAATACAGATATAAATACACTGGACAATTACAAGTATGTATTCACCGAAATACCTGCTGTACTGTTTTATTCCTATCCAAGTAAAATTATTGAGCAGGCCGATTTATCGGTTCTTGTTGTCAGGTCAAACAGGGATTGGACCAGGGCAGACACAGGTTCAGTTCAACTTTATAGCGACGTAAACGATAAGAAACCTTATGTTTTCCTGAACGGAACTGATATCAACGAAATTGAAGTAAAATTGGGAACCCTACCCAAGAAAAGAAGCCGTTTGAGGCGAATAGTTAAACATCTGGTCAATTTTCAGTTTTACACAAAACAAACGATAAAATAATTTTTTGTGAAACTGCTAAATATCATCAACAAGACCATAAGGGAAAAAAACTTCCTCTCTTTATCAGGAAATCTTTCTGTGGCGGCCTTTCGTTTTGTGTCCTTTATGATACTGGCCCGCTACCTTGATAAAGACAATTTTGGCCAGTGGATGCTTTTTTTAACTGCCAATGGTTTACTTGAGATGATCAGGTCGGGTGTAACAAAGGTGGCAATGATCCGTTTTCTATCGGGTGCAACCGACGACGAGAGAAAGGTGCTCGTTGGAACCAATTGGGTTATTGGCTTAATCCTCACATCAGTATTGTCGGCAGTCGTTTTTTTTACAAATTTGTTTTTTCCTGAGGCCATTGATAGGTCAGGCTATTACTATTTCTTTGCCTGGTATCCCCTGCTTGGATTTTTTAATTTGCCGTATATTAATAGCCTTGTGATCCTGAATTCACAACAACGTTTTGGTTCAATTCTCTTCCTAAATATTTTACAAAACAGTATTTTTTTATTTTTTTTATTTTTAAATTCACTAGTTTTTAAATATGGAGTTTCAGTAATTATCGTTGTGTATATTTTTACTTACCTGGTTGCTTCTTTTGTTTCGATTTTCTTAGGTTACGATGGCTTGCGCCACATTTTCAAGAGCAGTACAAAGGTTGCCAAAAAGATCCTGAACTTTGGGAAATTTACACTGGGTACCCTGATTGGTACAAACCTGTTAAAAAATGCCGATACCATTATTATCGGGCTTAGTCCGCTTGGTACTGAAGCGGTAGCGTTATATAGTATCCCGCTTAAACTTACCGAGTTATTGGAATTACCACTCAGAAGCTTTGTCGCCACGGCTTTCCCAAGGTTATCAAGAGCCAGTATCCATGGGAAAGTCGATGAAGTGAAAAGTCTCTTCTACACCTATAGCGGAGCAATAACCCTTTTGTTTATTCCGATGGTAGCTATTTGTATGATACTGGCTCCATATCTTATCCAGATATTGGGTGGGGCAAAATACCTCGAAACCAACGAAACAGTAATACTCTTTCAGGTTTTTGCCATTTATGCCTTATTCACACCAATCGACCGTATCTCGGGTGTTACACTTGACAGTATCAACCGGCCAAGAAATAACTTTTATAAAATAATTGTTATGGCTACTTTAAATATTATTGGTGATTTGGTGGCAGTGTATGTATTTGAGTCCTTGATTTTGGTTGCTGTTGTAACCATTATTTTCACGATTATCGGGCTGATTATTGGCTATAAATTTGTTGACCATCATTTGAACTTAAAGTTCATCAATATTTTTAAAGCCGGATTCGATTTCTATACAAAAGGGTATAATAAATTAATAAAAGGAAACCATTAAAGTGGAATGGATGCCGTTAAAAAAAATACCGGCTCATTTGTCCTCAACAAGCCTTCCGTTATAGCGTTGTTGTTCCTTATTACTGTACTCTGTGGTTATATAATAGAAAAGGGTCAGATTATTTCTGCGGCCGGTTTAATTGCCCTACCATTTTTACTTATCTATGTAAATCAGCTTTTTAAAACCCCAAAACTTGGAATTTACTCCGTTATTTTTCTTGGTTTTATTGCAAATGGATTGTCAAGATACATAAAAGGCTTGCCATTTGGCTTGACCATAGATTCAGTATTGATTCTTACCTATCTTGCGATTATTTTTAAGGATTTCTACAATCGGATTGATTGGAAACCGGCTTCAAAAGATGTTACTTTTCTTGCAATAATATGGTTTGGATACGCGCTCTTTCAACTCATTAATCCCGAAGCACGGAGTAAAGCCGCCTGGTTTTATGCCATGCGGGGTGTTGCTTTTTATATGTTTCTTCTGGTGCCCCTTGTGTTGCTGTTGATCAAGGATTACAAGGATTTAAACAAGATTTTGTACCTGTGGGGAATCATGTCGATGCTTGCGACACTTAAAGGTTTTATACAACTCAACTTTGGGGTTGATCCTTTTGAAAAAGCCTGGCTTGATGGCGGCGGGGCAGTTACACATATATTATTTGGCAAGCTACGTGTATTTTCGTTTTTCAGTGATGCCGGTCAGTTTGGCGCTGCCCAGGCACATGCAGGTGTTGTGGGAGCGATTATTTTTATCAATTCAAGAACCACGAAGGATAGGATTTTCTTTGGATTGATGGCAATAACCGGTTTGTATGGAATGTTTATCTCCGGAACGCGGGGTGCAATAGCCGTTCCTTTTGCCGGTTTGGCTATGTACCTGATTCTAACCAGGAACGTTAAAATGATGACCCTGGGCGGTATTTTTGGAATTGTTATCTTTGTGTTTTTTAAATTTACTACCATTGGCGCCAACGTTTATGCAATTAACCGAATGCGCTCAGCCTTTGATCCCAATGATAAGTCATTGCTGGTTCGACTTGAAAATCAGCGGAAATTGAAGGTGTACCTTTCCAGCAGGCCTTTTGGCGGGGGAATTGGTTCTGCCGGTAACTGGGGGCAACGCTTTACACCTACAACTTTTCTCGCAAATACTGCTACTGATAGCTGGTATGTCCAGATTTGGGCCGAGCAAGGTATCATTGGGCTAACACTACATCTCCTTATCCTTTTTTATATCCTGGGTAAGGGTGCGTATATAAGTATGTACAGGGTAAGGGATCCTGTACTTCAAAGCAAACTTTTTGCAATGGCCGCAGGGATGATGGGCATTATGGGTGCATCCTATGGGAATGGCGTATTGGGTCAAATTCCCACCGGTCCAATTATGTACACAACAATGGCAGTGCTGTTTTTGGGTGAAACACTGGATGCTTCAATCCCAAAAAAGGAAGAAATTGCTGTTAAAGATAATTTGGAATATGAATCAAAAATTCAATCGTAAAGAGCTTTTAAATATTGCAATTAAAGCTGCACTGCATGCAGGACAGGAGATTCTGCGTGTTTACAATACAGCGTTTGATATTTCGTATAAGGATGATAACAGCCCGTTAACAATGGCTGATAAGCGTGCACACGATGTTATTAAAGGGTATTTATCGATAACTGAAATACCAATTTTAAGCGAAGAGGGAAATAAGGTTTCGTATGCTGTACGTAAAAATTGGGATAGTTTGTGGATAGTGGACCCACTTGATGGAACAAAAGAGTTTATCAAACGCAACGGTGAGTTTACCGTAAATATCGCTCTTGTAAAAGATGGGGAGCCTGTATCCGGCGTAATTTATTGTCCTGTTAGCAAAGAACTGTATTTTGGTGACAGCGAACTGGGAGGATCCTATAAATACAATTTGGTAAATATGGATTCTGAGCAAGATATCAATATCCGAAATGTTTTAGAGGGCGCTAAAAAACTACCGATCCGCGGTAAAAATATAAATCTTACAGTTGCAGCAAGTAGGTCACATATGAATTGCGAAACAAGTGATTATATTGAAAAATTGAGAAAAGAAAATGGGAACCTGGATTTTATCTCCCGTGGTAGTTCGTTAAAGCTATGTATGATCGCAGAAGGACTGGCTGATATATATCCGCGTTGTGCACCCACTTATGAGTGGGATATAGCTGCAGGCCAGGCGATTGTCGCATTCTCAGGTGGCCAGATAGTTGAGTTGAAGAGCCGTCGACCACTCCGTTACAATAAGGGAAACCTTTTAAATCCGTGGTTTATAGCTTCCAGAATGAAAAATGATTAGATAAATTTTACAATCAAGGATTTGTATGTCATATTATATTTCAGTAATATTGTAGCCAGTAATGATCAAATAATTTCAATCCATGAGTTTATCAAATGGCAACGCTTCACTTGTATCGATCATCTCGATCAATTATAATTACCCGGAGGT
>JABMQA010001175.1 GCA_013203545.1 Bacteroidota bacterium | reverse complement strand
GTATTTGAAATGGATAATATTAGTACCGACAAATTTGAATTTAAAAGAGGCAATCTTCCTAAAGGGATTTATTTGATAGAACTCAAAGGCGAAACGGTTTTCAGAGGGAAGATGCTAATTGAATAATAATAAATATTAATCACTAATTTAAAAACAGAAGGCATGAAAAACACAGTAAAAATTTTAGCACTTGCAATATTATTTGCAATCAGTTATCAGTCGCTTGCCCAGACTTTCGGAATAAAAGCAGGGCTAAATCTTGCAAACATGACCATGAAAGATGATGATGAAACCTATAGTGATGATCACAAAATGAGGCCTGGATTTTATGCCGGCGGGATGGTTGATATTACATTGGTTAACAGTTTATCACTTCAAACAGGATTGTTCTTATCGCAAAAAGGATATAAATACGATAAGAATGACATAAAAAGCAATACATCATTACTTTATCTGGAAGTGCCGGCAACAGCCAATTACAGGTTCGATGCCGGCAAGGCAAAAATCTATGTAGAGGCCGGGCCATATCTTGGTGTTGGTTTGGGAGGAAAATGGAAGTACGAAGAAGACGGGGAATCCGAATCGGAAAGCATAAAATTTGGTAAAGACGAAAATTTGAAGCTTCTTGATTTTGGCCTCAGGGTTGGGGGAGGCGTTGAAGTTAACGCTATCCAGATCGGGATATATTACGGCCTGGGCCTTGCCAATATTTCCCATGATTCTGATGGTGGATATAAAATGACAAATAAAGTGCTTGGATTTACCCTGGGTTACTGGTTTGGGAATAAGGAATAAGATGAATTCTGTATTGAGACAAATTGGAACAACATAAAAAGAAGAACCAAATTAATTGGATGTTTGACCATCATTATTTTAGGCTTCATGACAATATCGACCTGCAAAAAGGATGATGATAATACACCTGTCAAGCTTTCAGAATAGACCGGTAACTTCGCCGGGCAGGAGACTGATGGCACCTTCGAAAAGAGATTATTTGAGGACAATTCCTTTAAAATGGATTTCTCAGCATTTGACGGAACCTTGGGGATATTATCAAAAGGCACGTATGTCTTGACTAATACGATAATAACTTTCAATTTGACATTTGTAGTTTTTAGGCCAGACTTATGCTAAAATAGTGTCCCAATCTCCTTTGCCGGATCGCCCCATACCGCTTTGTATTTCTTTACCACGATTGGCCGCTTGATCAGTTTCGGGTTTTCAACCATGATCTTTACCCACTCGTCATCCGTGAAATTGCGGCCTTTAAATTTTACCTTGTAGTCTGCCTCCTGCGTTCTGATCATGTCGTGGGGCTTTTTATTTAACTTCATCAGAATATCTTCGAGTTCAGCTTTAGATATTCCCTCTTTCAGGTAGTTTTTAATTTCAAATTCTGCACCATGATCTTCCAGGTATTTCAGTCCGGCGCGGGATTTTTTGCATCTGGGATTGTGATAAATTGTGATCATAATAGGATATCTTGTTAATCATTCATATTTTTACAAAGTAATCGAATTTGATCGCATTTAACAAGTAATAATTGAATTGAATGAAAGACCTTCCGGAAATCAAAGCATATAGCGACTTTGCACCTAATGATGCTTTTGCAATGGTGGGGAAAATCTATCAAACAAGTCCGTACCTGAGTGATGATTTCCATAGGAAATTCCCTTCAATACATGCTTTTAAAGCATATGCCGCCCATCTTTTAAGCCAACCCGGTTCCCTGTTTCTGGTGGCGGTTTTTGGTAAGACCCCTGTTGGTTATCTTACCCTCGAAGTTAACCCTGCCAGCAGGCTAACGCATACTGCCTGGCTGCACCTTGGTATCCTTCCGGAATATCAAAACAGGGGCGTTGGCAGGGAATTAATCACAAAAGCCTTATTCACTGCAGAAAAAGCCACTACACCTGAAATTATCTACATAATGGTTCGCTCGGATCATGAAGCGGCAATAGGGTTGTACCGGTCCCTTGGCTTTACTAACCTGGCTGTTCTGGATAAAGATACCAAAATTGGCAATTATTATTTTGACGGCCTGTTGATGCGGCGATTTGTAAATGTTCCTGAATAAGGCAAATCAGTTTAGAAATAACAATAATTGAGGTCAGTCTAATAACCAACGGTTTTGGGCTAAAGCCCACTAATTTTCTGGTTTTCAATAGCCCCGCCCTTAAGGGCGGGGTAAGTTATGGCCTTATTAATCTGGGCTTTAGCCCAAACCAATGAATTTCCGATACCTTTTTAGATTGAACTCATAAATAGTATTTCGTGTATGTATGCCTCCCGGGAAACGGATTAATTCATTATTTTTGCACCCTTTTTTACTACATCATTTTGATACAACAATGCAATACATTAATGCTTTATATATGTTTAAGCAAGCTATCGTAAGATTACCGGGCAAATCAGTTGTAAACGGTATTTCATCAGCAAGTCAGGGCAAACCGGATTATGTAAAACTTATAGAGCAACATACCCGGTATATCACTGCTTTGGAAAACTGTGGATTAGAGGTTCATTTCCTCGATGCTGATGAAAAGCATCCCGATTCGGTGTTTGTTGAAGATGTCGCATTAATGCTTCCCGATTGTGCCATTATCACACGACCCGGTTCTATCAGGAGAAGGGGTGAAACAAGCGGCCTGAGCCAGATCTTTAAAAAATATTACAAAAACATCGAATCCATCACGCCTCCTGCAACCCTGGATGCCGGTGATGTGATGTGTGTGGGCAATCATTATTACATCGGATTATCAGAAAGAACCAATGAAGCGGGGGCAATACAATTGATCGAACTTTTGAAAATGTGGGGATTTACCGGATCCATGATCATCCTCACAGATATGTTGCACCTAAAAACCGGGGTTTCGTATATCGAAAACAAAACCATACTGGTTACCGGATCGCTGAAACAAAACCAGTTTTTCAGCCCCTACAATCAAATCCATGTGGACGATGATGAAAGCTATGCCGCCAACAGCCTCTGGATAAACGGGACTGTCCTTGTGCCCTCAGGATATCCAAAAACAAAACATTCCATCGAGAAGGCCGGATATAAAACCATCGAACTGGATATGTCGGAATTCAGGAAACTGGATGGCGGGCTGAGTTGTTTGTCGTTGAGGTTTTAGGGTGTTTCAGTTGTTTTGATTTGTTAATTAAGTTTACTCTCCTAACCAGGAATTCAAAATATCTAATTGCAAAGGGTCCGGTCTTTCTATTCTTTTAATCTTTAGCTGTTGCGTTTCACCTTTATCGTTTGAGTCGATGATTTGTTTGTCAATTATCAATCCTGCATAAGCCAAATATTCTTCATAGTCAAATTCTTTTGTTGTGTAAACATATTCAAACAGACCAGTTAAATCTATTCCAGCTACCTGTTCACAGGCTTGTTGAAATTCAGCTTCCGTAAATCCCCGTTGTTCATCTTTATAATATTTCCAATAAAGCATTCGCATTACATCATCAAGTGACTTCTTATCTTGTGTTGCATTTCGGATCTCAAAATCCAGAAAAAGGCCCACAATCGGCCCTTTATCATAATACGAAATGGATTTACCGGGTTCATTTCCCAGCGTACCAAACGGGCCATCACTCCAGGTGCTGTAGCTTGCCTGTTGCAAAGAATGATAAAGCCTGCCCGGGTTATTTTCGACAGCATTTAGATTTTGTTCGAAGTGGGAAAACAATGTTGCAGCATCTACAAGGCCAGCCCTTTTCACGATCAGGTATTCATAATACACCGTCAACCCTTCGCTAACCCAAAGCTGGTTGGTCCTGTTTTCGTTGTCATAATCAAATGGCCCCAATTCAAAAGGCCTGATCCGTTTTACGTTATAATGATGGAAGTATTCATGGGCAATGAAATTCATCATTTTGTTTATTGCCTCGGGTGTGGTAAGTTGGTTACCATCAAAACTTATGGTTGTATTATTTAAGTGTTCTATGCCACCCCGACCAGGGCCAATACCAATGAATGTGTAGTTTTTATAGGGGATGTCACCAATAATGTCCACAGCCGACTCAACAATTTTTTGTAGGTTCTCCATAAAAAGTGCCCGGTCGAAAGTCCCTAGGTTATTTCCAATAAACCGGTGTTCAATTCCTTTTACTTTGAATGACGGTAACTCCTCAAGGTTTCCAATGAGGATGGGACAATCGTAGAGCATATCAAAATCAGGTGCAGTAAACTCATGGGGGCTGCCCGCCACCTGCTCTAAACCTGTGGCAACATTTTTCCATCCATTGCCAAATTGAAGTTTAACGGAAACGGGATTATTAAGAAAACCTTCTGCATACAGGAAGGTGTTCCCGGGAACAATGTAAGCATAAGCGCTATCAACATAGCTGTTAGCTACAAATTGTTTTTTAGTGCTTACTGAATAATTCACAAAAAACGCTTTGTTTTTTATACCGGAGATGTCCCATGTATTATCAATTATCTTTTCAACAGGTATGCTTTCCCCTTTTTCGTCTCTGGCCAGCATATTTTCAACAGACTTTGCATAATCCATGATCTGGTAATATCCAGGCATCCATCGAGGCATTTTTAAACGGATGGTGTCCTGCTTCCATTTGTTACAATGAAGCTCAACATGATAGATATGATTGGATGGCTCCGGAATAGAAATTACGTATTGAAAAAGAGGACTACCCGTTTGCGAAAAAGACGGATTGCAAATTAAAGAAGACAGGATCAGCAGAGAAAACAGAATCAGCATACGGCCTTTTGGATGTTCATGGTTTTGAAGAAATTCATACCTGCCCATCCAACAACAGGATGAAGATTTCCCTTTAATTGGTGCAGCAGGAAAGTATTTTCTCTTATTGTAATTATTCATTTGATATTGGTTTTGTGAAATTTTCGCTAACGATAGCTACATTCCCCTTACAGGAATATATTACCTTCACTTTTAATGCCGCAGTATGTCGATTTCGAGTTCATTGTTTTAATTTTGCCGTTTCGTCCGCTTGGGGTATGGCCTTCGTTTTGTATGCAGTTTTTATTATCTATTCAGCTTTGAGTTTTAAAAAGTCCCCGTCAATAATCAATACTTTAACACCATTTATTGTAACTGAACGATGCGAACTTAATTCATCTGAAACTACATAGCTCATTCCTTTTGTTAAATAAAATTTTGTGCCATCGATGAATTCGCTCGTAAAGTCTCCTTCCAAACAATGCACTATGTGCCCTTTTTTGCACCAATGGTCAGCAATATAGCCCTTAGAATATTCAACTATTCTAATCCGTAACCCTTGGAATTGAATGGTTTGCCAGTACGCAATTCCGGTTTCGCCTATGTGTTCTGTCTTTGGAACTCTTGTCCAATCAATGGTTTGAAATGAAATATTCTGATTACTCATATCTGTAATTGTTTTTAAATTTTCTTAATTGTTAAAATATCTTTTCTATTTTAAAAGCAGACATTTCTTAATAGCTTCGTTTTTGCCATCTACTTCCAATCCATACATATAAAAACCAGAACTTACCGGATGCCCAGATCCATCATTTCCATTCCATGTAAATGAATGATGTCCTTTCCCGCATCGTTCATTTATCAATGTTTTAATTTTTTGTCCTTTATTGTTATAAATCACAAGTTCTACTTTAGCGCTATTTTGGATAGCAAATTCAATTGTTGTTGTTGAATTAAACGGATTGGGATAGTTTCCGAATAGTATTGCAGTTTTGGAATTATTGTTGACAATCCCATCATCAATTCCCACTATTTGATTGGCAAAATATGGGTAACCGTTATTAACGCCTTCTCCGATATCCCAGAAGTCTTCATACCCAATATCGTCATAAGGATTTCCAACGAAATCCCAGGGTTCTTCCAGGCCAACAGTTGCCAATGAAGTGTATGTAGCAACATCTTGCATTTCTGCTGTAGTCTTTCCGGTTCCGCCTGCACTTGTAGTTTGCCCGGAAGTTTGGATGTCCCAGAAAGAATTTTGTACATCAGGATAATCTATGGACCCAATCAAACCACCAACACTACCATTTCCAACAACACTGGTGGTACTATAACAATTAATGATACTGCAGGAATTGTTCCATCCCACCAAACCACCGACACTACCATTTCCTTCGGTTACACTTCCGTTACAATAACAATTTAAGATGCAGGATTCATAATTTTCCCCAACCATACCTCCCACACTATTATGCCCTGTAATACTGCAATTGCTATAACTGTTTGATATTATGGAATATATATTCATTCCAACCAGGCCACCAACTCCATTATTTCCAGAAACACTACTCATGCTGTAGCAATTCGAGATTGTTGATGCATCATTACTGAAACCAACCAAACCTCCAACTGCACCGTCTCCGCTTACACTTCCAGTACTGTAACTATACATGGTTGTGGAAAAATGACTATATCCCACTAAACCACCGACTTCCTGATATCCGATTATACTCCCTGTGCTGTAACAGTTCGAGATCCTGGAATTATCATTCCATCCAACAAGTCCACCCACACCCTGGTGTCCTGTCACATCAATATTTTCCAATCCAAGGTTAGAAATTGAAGCGTCATTAGTAAAAGCAAAAAATCCGATATAATCAGTTTCCGGAAGAACAATATGCAGGTAATTTGTGATGTGTTCTTCCCCGTCGTATGAACCTGTAAACGGATCATCAGGATATATACCTATTGGAGAAAAACCTTCGCCATTGTTCCAGTTTTGTGTATCGGATGCATCAATATCTGTGGTTTGAATAAAATGTTTATCCCAGGAAATATTGTTCGTACTTATCCATAATAAATTGTCTAATGTCTCAACCTGATATGGATCTGTTTCCGTACCAGAACCGTCGGGCTCTGTTCCATCTGCAAATACATTTGAACTTATTAAAAATAAGATAGTAAAATAAGATATAATTTTAAACATTTAGCCTCCATTTTTTTGTTGATGTGTGTGGTAGCGGTATGCCCCGTGCAGGATTTTATTCCTTCATTTGTAATGCCGCAGTATGTTGAGATTGTTTTCATCGTTTCAATTTTGCCGTTTCGCCCGCTTGGGGTATGGCCGTTGTGTTAGGTGTAGGCTATTCCATTATTTTTCTGATTCATAAAGTTCAATTTTTAATGTTTTATCAGAAATATTGTATGTCGACAAATAATCTGAAGATACAATTGTTATTTCTTTCCATTCAATAAAATCTGCGAACAGCATTGCTATACATATATCGGTTGAAGTTATGAATGGAGTGCCAGGTAAATGTGAGTGATAAATTGCTTTAATTTTTTGACCTTTAAATCGGATTCCACCATTGAAAGGAGTTTCGATGTAGGATTTATGAAGCCTTTTTCTATTGATTATTTTACCAAGGGTGTCGAGTTCGATGCAATAGTCATTTCCAAGAGGGACAACATTTTTCTTATTAAAGCCAACTAATAAATATGACCGATATTGATTGTCATTTTCAATTACAACTATGTTGAATTTTGCGCCAGTTGGTATCGTATAAAACTGCAGATCGCTTTCAATATCAGCTACAACTTTATTTCTAATATTAATTAGTTTTAATTCTTTTTTAGTTGGAAGTCTTTGCATATGAGTATGTTCAAAATCCGAAATTTGTTCAGGATTATTAAAACTAAAAGTGTTGTTAATTACAATGCCATCTTTCTGTTCTTGCCAGTAAATTGTTTTTATTGTATAATTATCCTTGTAGGATAAGTATCCTTCTATTTCCTTTCTAAAGTATCTTTTAGGATATATATTTAACAAGAAATCTGTTGATACCCAAGCTGATTTTTCAAGTTCATAAATCTTAAATGCCTCATTTAAAATCGAATCTGATATTTGTTCTAGGTTTTTTTGACCATAACTTATCAAACATGAACTGAATAAAATTAATACAGTTAAAAGAAGTGATTTCATAACTTATATTTGTTTGTTTTCTTAGCTTACACCTAACCCCTCAATATCCCTCCAAATCCTACTTTAACCCCACTTCCGTATGCCGGATATCCGGACATGATATTTCGTGTCCCCAATTGGTTTATTTTAAATTTCTCACGCGGATATTTCATTTTAAGCCGGATTTAATGCTTCCAAAATTCCGAAACATTTTTCAATATTCCTAATACATATTAAAAATAATTAATTGGGAAGGCTTTTTTGTGGGGATAAAAAGAGGCAGACACAAAAATTGTGCATCGGTCATTTCGAGTTCCCAGCCCTAAAATTAGGGCCTCAAAGTATGATGACAATGTGGAATAGATTTCTCCCTGCGGTCGAAAAGACAGGATTAATAGGGCTAAACTTGGGTGAGAGGAAAGGGCGGGCGCGCAGCGCCCGCCCTTTCCTCTCACCATCAACTTCAGTGATCCCTGTCTTTTCGATGGAGTCACGCCCCGGCGTGACG
>JABMQA010001174.1 GCA_013203545.1 Bacteroidota bacterium | reverse complement strand
GTGCCTAAAGTGAGCTAAAGTTGGGAGTGCCTAAAGTGGGAAGTGCCTAAAGTGAGCTAAAGTTTGGAGTGAACTAAAGTTTGGAGTGAGGTAGAGTGGGGAGTTGGGCAGGGTTTTCGGGGTTTCTTTTCGCAATAAATCAAAATTTTCATTTCTTCCGTATGGTCCTCAGTTCAATTATAATCCCGGCACCAATCGTTATGGTATGGATATTTTTGTTGTAAACAATCGATCTTGATACAAGCTCTTCAGTATAGGTGTTCCGTATTTCTTCACTGAAAACAATGTCGGGTTTAAAGAAGGAATAAATGACATCAACATTTGCTAAAATAAACTTTGACAATCTGTAACCAAATGTAAAACTGGAAGCAATTGTAAAATGATCACTGGGTCTTTTTCCGGTACTGTACGACAACTTAAAAACAGTATTAGTTCCTTTCTCTTTTAAGGTTACCTTCCCCCAATCGGTATAAAATGAAGTAATACCTATCAGGAATTTTGGTAATAGTAAAATTTTTGAATTTTGGATTCTATACACAATCCCCAAATAACTTCTTTCAATACTACCTCCAAATATGTCAGGTTCTGAATATTGAGCAGGGGTAAATGGAACTACATAAAAGTTATCATTGTATTTGTTTTGCATGTCTGTATAAAATCTATTGACCCTGTCAGACCTTCTTGTGGATTCACCTGTCTGGAATGTAAACTCAATACCCCATTTTTCATTTATAAAATAATTACCTGATATCAACTGCCAATAATAGGTATTGTTATCATACTCAATCAACGGATCAGTTACTTCTCCCGAAAATAAATTTGTTATAGGGATATTAATACCTGCTGCAGGTTTCAAAAACCATCGTTTATACTCAGTGGGGGCCGGCTGTCCGAATAATCCAAAGCCAACAAAAAATAGCAGTAATGATAAAAAGTCTGTATTTTTCACTCGATAAATTTTATCAAATTCGTTTGCGCTTCCAATTCCCGACTGTCAGAAAGTTCAACAACAATTATGAATTGGTGTTCAGATCCAAACTCAGGAGGTGTCATTAACAATATATCAAATTCAAAATTAGTATTGGTCCAATCATATAGTGTTGCTGGAAGATGATTTATAAATTCAGGTATTGGAGTGAATTCATATGATCCATAAACATAAAAAAAGTTTGAAACATCAGAATTTTTCCAGTGGGATTCATCAAATTCATTTACCGAAAAAACCTTTACAGCCATTAAGCTATCCAAAGGTAAATACTGCAATTCAGGAGGACAGTCACAAGATATTGCATTTGCTAATTGAAAAAATGACGGATGACGATCTGCAATCTCACAATGGCCTTCCTTTCTTTCAATATTAACTCTTATTCCATATGCAGATTTTAATATAGTATCAGACAGTGCTATCTGTGGTTTTTCACCACTATTATCAAGACTGGTTACTGATAAATCACAATTTGTATAATTTAGGATTGTTGGTTCCGGGCAATCGCAACAGGCAACAAATAATTCAGCCATCATTGGGAGCATCAATAACAAAATAATTTTATGGGTTTTCATCTCTATTCAATTTCAAAAAATGTGACGGACTAATATGATAATTTTAATTGTTATAAAATCATTAAGCTATGTCTTCCTTTCACCACCCTTCAAACTCTTTATCACCGCTTCAATAATTTCGAAGGCATTGGCGCTTTTAACAATCACATCATCGGCGCCTGCTTTTAAAGCCCTTTGCCTGGTTTCATCCTCTTTATCACCTGTAAAAAGCACCAACTTTATAGAATCCTGTAACTCCGCTCTTATTTGCCGGCACAGTTCTATCCCCGAAACAATGGGCAACATAAAATCGATGACTGCCGCCTGGGGCCTTTCTCGGACAATGGTATCAAAGCCCTCCTTTCCGTTGGTGGCGGTGATCGGGGTAAAGCCGTATTTGTGAAAAAGCCTTGAGTAAAGATGTAAAATGATGGGATTGTCATCCACGATCACAACCTTTTTTTCTTCTGCTTCCCTAATGTCGAGCATATCCTGGTCAACCTCCATATCATCGATAACGAGTAGTTTATCAGCTACCTGCAAAAGCATATCAGCATCCGGAAGAATATGATCCCTGTTGTCACGGCGAAGGCCATAAACCTGCCTGTTCATAATGGTTGAAACGCTTTGAATAGTCTCTCCAACCATGGAGGAGCCTTCGTTTATAGGGACCCATTGAGGTATCATCTCCGGCAGTTTATCCTTTGTATGGATGATGCTTTTCAGGCCTTTGTTTACGAGCACGGAATCGGCAATTTGTCTGCCTGTCGAAACATAGGGTGTTACAACCTGATCGGCTCCTGCTTTAAGTATCTTGCTTTCTGAAGAAACATCCTCAGCCCGTGAAATAATAAAAAGGGTCGGATTCATCTCCCTTGCGGTAAGCACCAGGAAAAGATTATCGGGGTCATCGTCAAGGAGGGCAAGAAGTCCTTTTGCATTCCTGATGCGGGCCATGTCGAGGATGCTTTCTTTGGATGCATCGCCCTGGATATATAGAATGTCTTTGTCACGCAGTATATCACAGTTTTCGGTATTCCGTTCCACCACAACAAAATCCACATCTTCCGCTTTCAGGTGATCAACGGCTCCCGATCCAACCCTGCCAAAGCCACAAACAATGATGTGGTTTTCCAGCTTTGCAATTTTTGTCTTCATATTTTTAATTTTGAAACTTACATTCCATATCCGCTCAAAAAATGACTCTACAACGGCACGACCTACAAAAGCAAGGCTAACAAACCCTACTACAATCAAAAGAGTTGTAAAAAATCTTCCTGCATCTGACAATGGTTGCACCTCCCCAAAGCCAACTGTGGAAATTGTAATGGCCGCCATGTAAAACGCCTCAAAGAAGGTGTAGCCCTCAATGATCATGTAGCCGGCGATTCCTGCAAGTAAGGCGCCAATAAATACAGCAATGGCCACAACGATACTTTTATTCGATTTCATAATTTAACTGATTCACTTTAACCATTGATTGGATAAAAGTAAACGATTAGATTTTCATAACAAAATCGGAATATGAATATGTGTGTTGAACAAGGGTATTTTTTCTGCCGGAAGTAAACTTTTTCCTCATTTTTCGTTATAGTTGATACTTAATCACTTCAAACAAAAACACAATGAAGAAATTAAATTATTTTTTAACAGCAGTTATACTCCTGACAGTCGTACTGGAATTTTCTTCCTGCTCCACTGATGATGGCAGCGATGTAACTCCTGACGCCCGTGAAAAATTCCTGGGTACATGGACCGTACAGGAATCCTGCATAAGGTTAAATTATGATGTGGAAATTATTGCCGATGCCAATGTTTCAAACAAAGTATGGATGAATAATTTTGCATTACCCAGCCCTGGTTATGATGATCCGCCCTACGGTTTTGTCGATGGCAATACGATTGATATTCCCCAGCAGGTTATCGGTGATAACTGGAAGGTCAATGGATCGGGCACCCTGCAGTCGTCGGGTAAAATCATTTGGAATTACTACCTGGAAATTGGTGGCGACGGGTCGAATTGTGAGGCGGAGTATCAGAAGTAGAATCCGTTTCCGGTCATGGGTTAACTGCTAAATACTGTGGATATAGAATAATTCTTCCAAATGGTGATGGAATTGTGTGTATGTGATTGGGTGTTCAGGGGCGAATGTGTTCAGGTCATTGGCAAGCCATTCACCAATTATTAATCACAAAGGCAAAATTATCCAAACAATTCACCTACCTTTGCCGGCTTATTTAAAATTAATGATTTTCAAAGATTTAGGAATTATCGAACCCATCCTGAAAGCCCTCAGGGCCGAAGGCTATACAACCCCCACCCCGATCCAGGAAAAAACCATCCCGATTCTGTTGCGTGGAAAAGACCTGCTGGGTGGTGCCCAAACAGGAACAGGCAAAACAGCAGCATTTTCAGTGCCGATTTTGCAACACCTCTACCTCGACGGGCAACGAAACAACGGGCCACGTAAGATCAAGGCCCTCGTAGTTACACCCACACGGGAGCTGGCAATTCAGATTGCTGACAGTTTTACTGCTTACGGAAAATTTACCGGAATAAAAAATACAGTCATCTTTGGCGGCGTGAAACAGGGTGCACAAACAATGGTACTTCAAAGAGGGATTGATGTCCTCGTTGCTACACCCGGAAGGCTTCTGGACCTGATAGGGCAGGGCTTCATTACTTTGAAGGATATTAAATACTTCGTGCTGGATGAGGCCGACCGCATGCTCGACATGGGTTTCATCCATGATATTCGTAAGATCATTGCCCTGCTGCCTGTGAAGCGGCAGTCTTTGTTTTTTTCAGCTACCCTGCCTCATGACATCATAAACTTATCACGCAAAATTCTGGGCAATCCCGAGAGGGTGATTGTAAAACCTGAGCAGACTACTGCGGAAAAGGTGGAACAGGCCGTATATTTCGTTTGCAAAAAAGCCAAACCAAAGTTGCTGATCCATTTGCTTAAAACTGAAACGGTAAATTCCGTTCTGGTCTTTTCACGAACAAAACATGGTGCGAACAAGATTGTCAAGATACTGGAGAAGGCAGGTATTAATGCCAATGCCATACATGGTAATAAATCCCAGGGCGCAAGGCAACAGGCCCTGGGGGATTTTAAAAGTGGCCTTACCAATGTACTTGTGGCGACGGATATCGCTGCACGTGGTATCGATATAGAGGATATGTCGCATGTGATAAATTACGACTTGCCCAACATTCCGGAAACCTACGTCCACCGTATTGGCCGAACGGGCCGTGCAGGGGCCAGCGGGATTGCCCTATCGTTTTGTGATGATGAGGAAAAAGTGTACCTGCGGGATATTCAGAAACTCATCGCTCAAAAAATCTCTGTGGTAGCAGAACATCCGTTTCTTGATTTTTGTATTGAGGAGATGGCCAAAGTGACAGAAAACCTACAGCCACCTCACCAACATACACGACCAAAAAATCCGTTTCCCGTCAATAAAAGCAATAGCTTCCCAAAACAACGGCGATCCTATTCACGGCACCGCTAAAAGTGTTAGGACGTAGATAATGATAGTTTATTCCTGCCAGGAGTTTTGAAATATTCCTTGTTTTCACAATGTTATTTCATGCAGGCCAGGAAATTTGAAAAAGATGCCTCAATGAAAATATGACAAAATTGAATAGACTTCTCCTTTCAAATTTTCGCAAGCTCAAATTTTCCAGTCGAAGTGACACTGTTGATTCGGGTGGAGGGGGATTGAGTGCGGGAAGCGCAAAGCGCTTCCCGCACTCAATCCCTTTGTATACCAACAATATTGTCACCTCGAAGGATCCGCCAGCTGGCGGAGACTGAGAGGTCTATCCCAAATTTACATATGGCTTCTCTAAGAACTTGTCATTAGTACCAAAATACAAAGCGCAGCGAAGTGTCGCCGGGAGAAATCTATTCATTCATTATTGTCATCATCTCACTTTGTGAGCCAAATTTATTTGGTCTTTTCAATCGGCATGATTTGCCACAACAATTTTTTTCACCACGATTTGGCTATTTAATTTGAGTTTCAAATAGTAAATACCATTGGGTTGATTTGATAAATCAATTTTGTTACTTCCTATGGTTACATTTATTTGCTCTATAAACCTGCCTGTTTGATCAAAAAGCAAAACTTCTGTTTCTGCTTCCAGTTCCAAATTTGTTATCCCATCCGTTGGGTTTGGAAAAACTGCCACATTATTGTTGTCTGGTAGCAGATCCTCTAAACCTGTAAAAATCACATCATGGCTGTAAATCTGAAATCCAGCGATTCCATCGGCAATAAAGATATCATGGCCATCAGCGGTTACATTCAATGCAAACAGCCCGGATCTGTAATAGTATCCAACTACTGAGGGGTTCTCAGGATCCGATATGTCAATGGCCTGAACGCCACCAAGGATATAACATGCGGCATAAACATAACCGTTATTGACGTCAAGATTGTAAGCAACGTCCATCAAGCCAAGGTAAGCAACCGTTTGTGGCGCTGCCGGGTTAGAAATATCAATCACTTCAATTCCTCCGTTTCCATCAGCCAGATAGGCATAGGCATCCTCGACCTTAATTCTCCAACCCTTTTCTGACTGCTGCTCATACCGGGAAACAAAAACAGGGTTCTCAGGATCTGAGATATCATAAATATATAAACCTTTGGTGTCATCGGCTTCAAAAGGCTTGTAGTCGATTATATAGAGGTAGTTTCCCTGAACACTAATATCGCTGGCGTAACAAAACTCCTCACCAGGAATAGCACCGTTTGTCCAATTATGAACCTTTTTAACGAATGAAGGACTTGAGGGGTCACTTATGTTAAGTATCGTTACGCCATCCCACCATCCGGCAATGTAAACATAATCTCCATGAATAATGGCTTCCTGGGTGAGCATTAAATTATCATAGTGGCCAATTTCATAGAAATTTACAGGATCAGAAATATCCAACATATTTAATCGGTTACCACTACTCATGCTTTCCGGAACACAGGCAGCCAGGTCTCCGGAAATGTCTATTAACCTTGCACTACTCTCCATATATGCTAGCTGCTGCGGTTGGCTATGATCTGTAATATCAAATACCCTGATTCCATTACTGCCTGTGTATGCGAAATCATCCTTAACTGCAACATCCATTAAAAATCCCGGCAAACCGGTCTGCTGAAGGTAAACAAGTTCACCCGGAGTGGATACATCAAAAATAGTATAACCTTCACTATTGGTACATGTGATGGAATTGGAAACACCTGTAACCGCATTAAAATAGCTATTGTAGAAATTCGTTTGTACAGGATTTTCCGGATCATTGACATCAATGGCATATACACCTCCCTCGGTTCCACCGTACCAGTTATTGGCAACATATGCAAAATCATCAATTACAGCCACATCATAACAGGCTCCCGAAATGGCTATACTTCCAACTAAAGTCAGGTTATCAGGATCTGACACATCAATGATTTTCAATCCTGACTGATCGGCAATGTATCCATAGCCATCGCTTACAAGAATACCTCTTGGTGTGCAGGGATAACTACTGCGAAGAACAGGAACGGATGGAAAGCTAACATCGTAGAGGCGAATCGCATTATTGGTAACAACATAAAGAAAATTATTTTCGGCAAAATAACCACCGGCATAGCCACTTACATTGGTTGTGGAAAGGTATTCAGGATGAACTGGATCAGAAACATCATAAACATTCATGCCGCTGGAATAGGTGATCACATAAAGGTATTCCTCATATGCATATATTCCGCCTCTTGGCAAAGCCTCAGTGGGTGTACGTGAAAGCCGGATCGGAGAAGTGATATCTGACAAATCCCATATCTCGAAACCTGAAAAATAGGCTGCCAGATAAAGATATTTCGTCTCAGTATCAAAATACAAAAAATCGACAAGTGCACGTGCATAGACCTCTGAAATTACCTGTGGAGATGCTGGATTTGATATATCTGTTATCACAACACCACCTCCTGCAATAATAAAAACAGTGTCGCCGGTAATACTTGATACAACATCTTTGGGAGTACCCAAGGCCCAATTCCCCTGAAAGGACATATTGAGGGAGTCGTAACCATCCTCCCGACTCAATTCCTGATTATCAATCCCGAAGCTGAT
>JABMQA010001173.1 GCA_013203545.1 Bacteroidota bacterium | reverse complement strand
GTGATGATGTGCTGCTAACAAAGTACTATGCTTTTGGTGATTATGAAAAAGTAACCGATGCCGATGGAACCAGGTACTTGCACTACATCTCCGGCGGCGACGGGCTGGCAGCTATTTACGTGAAGTACGACTATGCCCCCGATTCGATGTACTACATCATGAAAGACCACTTGGGGAGTATAGTTGGTGCCATTAACGAAGAAACGGGTACTGTTTTCAGGCAAAGTTTCGATGCCTGGGGCCGCAACCGCAACCCTGAAAACTGGACCTACACCAACATCCCCGATTTCATTTTCGATCGTGGCTACACCGGCCATGAGCATTTGAAGTGGTTTGGTTTGATTAATATGAATGGGCGGATGTATGATGCCGCCCTTTGCCGCTTCCTCTCCCCCGATCCCTTTGTGCAAATGCCGGATTATTCGCAGAATTTTAATAGGTATTCATATGCTTTGAATAATCCGTTGGTTTACACGGATCCGAGTGGGGAGTTTTTCTTCGCGGCCGTTGGTGTAGGAATTTTCCTCAATTCGATGTGTTGGGGAGCGACAATAGGTGCAGTAATGGGTGGCGTTCGCGCTGAACTCAATGGAGGTGAATTCCTTGAGGGTGCATGGAAAGGTGCTGTTGTGGGAGCAGTGGGTGGACTAATGGGGCCTATGGGTGGAGCCGGAATATCATTTGTGGAAAACCTTGGCGTTGGGGCAATTCAGGGCGCCTTTACTGGTGGGCTTGATGCTGCTTTGTGGGGAACGGATATTGGTAATGGAATGTTATGGGGCGCTGCTGCTGGTATGACGTTTGCGACATTAACTTCTCAAAATCTTAAGAACTTAACAAAGGGGGAGGGCTTTAGGACTAATTCTAAAGTATTTGACAGAATGATAGCAAATGGAATGGATAAACAAGGAATTCTTGATCATTTTGGTTTTGAAGGAGAGTTTGTTGACGAAATAGGTCAAAGTAGCACATTTCAAAATGTGGAAACAGGAGAAATTGGAATTAAGTATAGATCTGATGCTTTTGAGTCATTTGATGCCTTGCACTCAACTTACATAAAAGAATCATATCATCTAAAAAGATTAACAGAAAATAATTGGGAATTAGCAGATTCAGAGATATTTGACTATGCGAGATGGCCTGAGGAACGTTTAGGTGTGATACAACAGTATAAAAATAATGGATTATATTTAGACGATCAATATAATTTTTTAGAAGCTATTGGTAATACTGAATATAATATTAACTTTTATAATAATGCCCAATTATATAATACAAAATATGTTTTCAAATCTTTTCAACCAAAATGGTGGCACTTTGTTTACAAAATTCCAAGAAGATGGTAAGATATTTTATAATAATAATTCTTTTTCTATTTGGATTTAATCGGGCTAATTGTCAAAATGATACAATTCTAAAAGAATTAGGATTTGTTGTTGAGGTAATGCCAGAATATTCTGAAGATGATAAGGGTTTAACACAGTTTATCAATTACAACTTGATTTACCCTGAACAAGCGAAAAAAGATTCAATAGAAGGCATAGTATTTCTAACTTTATGGGTTGATACCCTAGGAAACACAAATGAACACAAGGTATTAAAGGGAGTACGAAATGATTTAGATGAAGAAGCCTTGCGTGTAGCACGTTTAATTAAATTTGAGAAACCAGCGATGAAAAGGGGAAAACCTGTAGCTGTTAGATATAATTTGCCCATTGAGTTTAAATTGCCAATAAAGGCTATTGAGTAAGTATAGGAGGGCACCTATCAACAGAAAATAAAACAAAACTGTCCCCATATTGGAATAAAAAGAGAGATGTACTAACAGAAAATGTTTAATAATGTAAACATAGTACAAACTACCACCCTTGGCCAGCAACTAAGTGACTGCCGGTTGGGGGATGGTTTTGTGGGAGGGAATAAATTCCCACAAAGTGGGAAAATGCGCGATGGCCTGAAAGATTGGCGGGCAGAGTGGGATTGTGCGGTGGGAGCTTCAATCTTTCTAGATCTTTTGGTACTTTTGCATCATGGCAAAAGTACAGAAATGAAAAGCACCTACGATGGCCTGGGCCGACTGCAAACCCAAAGCTGGAACACAGGTTTCGGCATAAAGCACCTTTACAACCAGTACGGATACCTTTACGAGGTACAAACCGGCAGCGAACAAACCGTTTGGGAAGCCGAATCTTACAACGTGAGGGGTCAGATCACCAGTTACAAGTTAGGTGATGATTATGAGCTTACCCGTGAGTGGGATGATTACGGATTTCCACTTAGGATCAAAACCAAACTAACCGGAGCACCCCTTTATGAGCAATCTTTGTGGTATGATTTTGACGAAGAACGTGGAAACCTGGATCAACGGGCAACCTATAATTATTACAAGTTCGAAAAATTTCGTTATGATGCCCTCAATCGACTTGTAGCAGACAGCTTAAGTCCAAACGATTATCGCAACACAGATTACACCCTCAACGGCAACATCACCAACCGCTCCGATGTGGGGGATTTCAACTATGTGGGTTCCGGGCCTCATGCAGTTACCGGCCTGGAAAATACAACAGGTTCCTTATTACCCACCAATGACCAAACTGTGGATTACACAAGTTTCAACAAAGCTTCCCACATCAGCCAGGGCAACCTGGATTATTTCATCACCTATGGACCTGACAGGTTGCGGCGATATACCAACCTGAGGAACGACATAACAGAAGATGCACTGCTTACAAAATACTACGCCTTCGGTGATTACGAAAAAGCAACCGATGCTGATGGTACCATGCACTTGCACTACATCTCCGGCGGCGACGGGCTGGCAGCCATTTACGTGAAATACGATTATGCACCGGACTCGATGTATTTCATAATGAAGGATCACCTGGGAAGCATGGTGGGTGCTATTAACAAAGAAACCGGAACTGTGTACCGCCAAAGTTTCGATGCCTGGGGCCGCAACCGCAACCCTGAAAACTGGACCTACACCAATATCCCCGATTTCATTTTCGACAGGGGCTACACCGGGCATGAGCACTTGAAATGGTTCGGCTTGATAAATATGAACGGGCGGATGTATGACGCCGCCCTATGCCGCTTCCTCTCTCCCGATCCCCATGTTCAAATGCCGGATTATTCGCAGAATTTTAACAGGTATTCGTATGCGTTGAATAATCCGTTGGTTTATACGGATCCGAGTGGGGAGTTTATTTTCCTTATTCCAAATATTGGATGGAGTAAAGAAGGAGGCTTTAGTGCCGGACTATCTTTAGTATTTGGGATGCCTGGTGTAGCAAGTTTCCAAATTGGTGGTGGATATAATTTTAATTCCAATGAGCCCTATGCATATGCCGGAGCAAGCGCAATGCTCAACACTGTTTATACTTCAGTTTCACCATCAGGTGGGGTAAGCGTTGGCTACACTTTCGGTATGTCACCATTTTCCGGATTTCCTATTAGAACGAATCTTGCAACATTAGGTGTTGATTACAACATCAGCCACAATTCCTGGAGTGGAAATGTATCAGCAATTTCTGTTGGCCAAAATGGCTGGACATTCAATCCAAGCTTGTCTGCAATGATATTTCCAGAACATACAACCAATCTAATCAGAGGTCAAGGCTTCCGTACGAATAGTGGCGTTTTTGATCGTATGATGACTTGTAATCCAGATATAACGTGTGATGAAATATTGGAGTATTTTGGATTTGATGGAGTTTATGATAATTCAATAAATTATCCGGGTGCTACAGGATTAGATGGTACAATTAGATATAACGAGATGGCATTCTCAAAAAATTATAATTATTTAAAATTTATTGCATCAGAGGAGAAATATCATCAACGGGATATCTTATCCGATAATTATAAGGATGTTGATTGGAGTGATCCCGTTGAAAAATTTGTTGCTCAAGGAAAAGGAGAATGGAAGGCAAAAATGTATCAGTACAGAAATCAAGGCCTATTTCCAAAATCGGGAGAAGATATTATAAAAAGCATAAATAGTTATGGGATAAATGCCGGATATTATTATTCTCCAGAATCATTTTTCAAAGTAAAGTTGTGGCATTCCATATATCAAATTCCAAGACTATGGTAACATTAAACATATTAACATGAAAACAATGAAAATCAGATCACAGTATCTTCAAATATTTGCAATCTTCCTTTTGTGTTTAACTTCAATAAAAACTCTTTGTCAAAATAAAAATTCTTTAAATGAGGATTCAATTGAAATACAAACAACTTTAGGTACCGAAAAGGTTACTAGTAATGATACTATTTTATTACAGGTTAACCTAATAAATAAGTCAGATAAACCTTTGCCAGTTTACCCAAAAGGAATTTTATATATTAAACACAAAGAAGACCCTGCATTTGTTTTTCACGATAGTCCAGAAAGAATATCATATTACCTTAATAATAACTTCGATTTTGATGAAACAAACTTATTAGGCCCAAATGATACTTGCACCCTATTTTTTAGTGTAAAAGTAAATAACACTTTTTTTTATCAAGGTACGAATTCACTATTTGTGGTGTACCATCAAAAAAGAGAAAATGGTAATTTTGTTTTTATTTCTAACTATTTTGATCTTACTGTTGAATAACCAAATCCCTGGTACTTGTTTCACACGAGCGTCAGCCTATTCTCATAAGCAATGCCAAAACCAAAATTTCATACTTTAGTCCAGTGAATTTACAAAGCGACAATAGTATAAAACCAGACCAGGCCCAAATCCCAGTCAGACAGCATACCGATGACCTGAAACGCCTCACCGGCGAAACGGTCTCAAGCACTTTGTCCACCACCTATGCCAACAATGGCAACATCACCAATCATTCCGACATTGGAGATTATACTTATGGGGATTATGGGCCGCAAGCAGTAACCGAACTTGATAACACAGGCGCCAGTACAATGGTACCACAGTTCGACCAGTCGATTGATTACACAGCTTTCAACAAAGCTTCCCACATAAGCCAGGGCAACCTGGATTACTTCATCACTTACGGAGCAGATCGCCTGCGGCGAAAAACCCGGCTCAACAGCGGCATTGGTGATGATGTGCTGCTAACAAAGTACTATGTTTTTGGTGATTACGAAAAAGCAACCGATGCCGATGGTACCAGGCACTTGCACTACATTTCCGGCGGCGACGGGCTGGCTGCCATTTACGTGAAGTACGATTATGCCCCCGATTCGATGTATTTTATTATGAAGGATCAC
>JABMQA010000103.1 GCA_013203545.1 Bacteroidota bacterium | reverse complement strand
GGCCTGGATCAAATACCCCGGCCAAATTGAAGAGCGGTACACGGAAAGTTGGGACGACATTAACCACAAATTATTAAACAGCGGCAACTTCGGCTTGCAATTGAAACGGGAAAGGTTTTTAAAAAACGAAGTTGAGCAACTGAAAGCGCTGAACATGGATACCCTGGCACTTATTGAGGCTGCTTTCACTACGATAAAAAACAAGATCACATGGAATGGCCAGTACCGGAAATATGCCAGCGACAACCTGCGCGATGCATATAAATCAGGCGCCGGTAACACCGCCGACATAAACCTTACCCTGGTTGTTTTACTCAACGAACTGGGCCTGGAAGCTTATCCCGTATTGATCAGTACACGCAAAAACGGCATGATCCATCCATCACATCCCTCGTTGAGTAGTTTCAACTACGTGATTGCTTTGGCTAGAATCGGCAACGATAATTACCTGATGGATGCTACTGAGCCACTTTCGGAAATCAACCTCCTGCCAACCCGCTGCCTCAACAACCAGGGATGGTTGGTGGATGAAAACAAATCGGGCTGGATTGACCTGCAAAACGGGAAGCTCGAAAAATCGGCAACCTATAACCTTACTCTGGATGAAGATGGTAAATTTAAAGGTGCGGTGGATTATACCTATACCAATTACGGCGCTTTTGAAGAACGCCTGAAGGCCTCCGATAATTCAGATACCGAAAGCTACCTCAAAGAAAAATTCAAGGATTTGAGAGGACTTACCATTACCGAAAGCAGCGTCACAGGCATCGACACGCTTTACAACGATGTTAAAACCCACCTGGATCTGGAAATCTCAGGTCACCTGGAAAATGCCGGCGACCTCTATTTCTTCGAGCCCCTTTTCCTGGACCGGGTGGAAGAAAATCCGTTTAAGATCGAGGACCGTGAATACCCTGTGGAGTTTGAATATCCTGTTTGCGAGATGCAAAGTGTCTCTATTACAATCCCCGATGATTATATTGTGGAAGAATTACCCAAGCCCATGATTGTGAATCTCGACGACAAATCAGCAAGATTCATATACAACATCAACCAGTTGGGAAATAAAATAGTTATTACTTCCATCTTTTCGATTAATAAAGTGTTGTTCCTACCGGAGCAGTATCCATACCTGAAGCAGTTGTTGGACATGGTGGTGGATAAACACAAAGAGCAGGTCGTTCTTAAGAAAATCTGATCGTGATGGACAAAAGGATTCTGCTCCTCATTTTACTGCTTTGGTTGATCAAGCCGATCGGAGCACAGGATTTCATGCACGCCGCAGTATTCATTCCCGATACACTGAAACAAAACGCCGATGCAGTTATCCGCTTTCACAATACTGAAATCACCCGATTATCTGCTGGTAAGGCTAAAGTAACGGTTCAATACGCAGTAACCGTATTGAATAAAAACGGACAAAGCGACGCCTGGCTGGCAGTGTACTATGATGGTCACAGGAAAGTAAAGCATATCAAAGGCAGGTATTACAATGCAATGGGGTTTAAAATAGATAAGGTGGAAAATGACGATATCAAGGATTATTCAAGTTACCCTGACTTTACCTTTTTCAGCGATAGCAGGGTTAAAAGCATCAAACCTGTAATGAACCAATATCCATATACTGCAGAATATGAATATGAATTGCAACTCGATGGTTTGGTAGGTTTTGATGTATGGATGCCGGTGAGGGCCCAGGGCATATCGCTTGAAAAGGCCGGACTGGTCTTCAAAAGTGATGCAGATCTTCCGGTCAGGTACAAGGCCGAAAATGCCGAATTCGATTTTCAGGAAACAGATGACGGAGGAAAAATCACCTATCAGTGGAAAATCCAACACATTCCGGCCTATGAGCAAGAGCCCTTTATGCCTCCTCTTCTCAGTATTTTACCCTACGTTATGCTGGCGCCGGTTGCATTTAAATACGACGAAACCAGGGGTAATTTCGAAAATTGGGAAAATTATGGACAATGGGTAAATGAACTGCTCCAGGACAGGGATAATCTATCGAAGGAAGCGCAGGAAAAAATTCTCAACCTGGTGGGTGATGATGACGATATTGAGGAACGAATCAGGAAAATTTACGGTTATGTACAGCAAAATACCCGGTATGTGAATATTTCGCTGGGTATTGGTGGATTTCAACCCTTGAAAGCCATGGATGTGGACAATACCGGGTACGGTGATTGCAAAGCGTTAACCAACTATACCAAAGCGCTGCTGAAACTGGCCGGCATTGAATCATTCTATTCAGAAATTGGTAACGGCAAGGAGAGGGCCGAACTATTTCCAGACTTTTCGAGTATCAACCAGACCAACCATGTGATATTGTGCGTACCTGCCGGCGACGACACCCTCTGGTTGGAATGTACCAACCAGAATATACCTTGCGGCTATGTGGGAGCCGGTAATGCCAATCGTAGGGCCGTGCTTGTTACCGGCGGGGGTGGGCGGCTTGTGAACACCCCGCGGTATAATGAGCCGGACAATCTGACCCTAACCACCGTACAAGCTGATATCAACGAAAAAGGAAATCTGAATTGTTCAGTAATATTTGATTATAAAGGCCTGGCCTGCGACAAAATCTATTATCTCATGAACAGTTCGGCCAGAGAACAAAAGGAATGGCTTTTGTCATACCTGCTGCCGGATCAGGTGATCATTGAGGATTATGCCTTCTTGGATACCTTTGCAGATATTTACAGTAACAGACTCAATCTGAAAATTACTGCCGAGAATTACACCACAGTCATTGGCAGACGGATGATGGTGGAACCGAATATCTTCAATCAGTACATCTCGGGCATCACCAAAAGACCCGATCGCCGGTTCGACCTCTTCGTTCAACAGGGATATACCGAAATTGATACTGCAGTCATCGGGATGCCTGAATTGTATCGCATTGAATACCTGCCCGAAAACGTATCTGTAGTGTGTTCGCTGGGAAACTACAGCATAAGTTACGATACTGCCGGCGAAAATCTGCACGTTGCCCGTTCCCTGGTCATCAAACAGGGTACTTACCCGAAAGAAAGTTATGATGAAGTGCATGCATTTTTCAATACCATCGCCGAAAACGATACCCGGAAAGTGGTGTTGATCAGGAAGGAGTGAAAGGATGAAGCTGAAATGCATTGTGCGGAGTGCGGAGCGCATAGGGCAAGGAGCGAAGTGCTGAAAGCAAGTAGGAAGCGGACTGTTTCAAGTTTCAAGTTTTCAAGTTTGTTTTCAACCTGAGACCATCCAACCTGAAACCCTTTTAACCTGAAACCTTTGTCTTCAAACCCGCACTGTTATCAATGGCAGTAATCGGTAATCGGTAATCGGTAATCGGTAATCGGTAGGGCGTCAACCTGAAACCTTAT
>JABMQA010001172.1 GCA_013203545.1 Bacteroidota bacterium | reverse complement strand
TTTCTGTACTTATCAAAATAAAAATAATTTATAAAAAAATGGTGACTGTCAGGACCTCCTGCGTCGGACTCTGACGAGGTCATCAATTTAACCTGACAGAGTCGACAGACCTGTCAGAGTTAAATTCCGTTATTGTTTTCCAACTTACCTTTTATAACTACTTAATGATCTGACTCTGTCAGGTCTTCGTTCCTCGGACTCTGACAGACACCAATTTAATCTTACAGTAATAATAGTTCAACCCTACAACAATACACCAGAAAAGGAAGCCATTCCTTTTTTTAAGGAATGGCATCCAATCATATTCTCAAAAACTGTTTACAAAACCACAATCTTCAAATAGCCATTAATTTCAGAATCAACAGTTTTGTATTTGTACTCCAGCAAGTAATAACCCTGCTGCAGAGATTCGGTCCTGAGTTCATTCCTGAAGAATCCCCCATCAACATAAGCGTTCATCACAGTACCCAGATATTTACCCGAAACATCCGTCAATCTCAAGGTAACCGAACCGGCAACCGGAATGTTCATCGTTACAAAAGTGTTGTATTCTGCCGGATTGGGTGAAACAGCAATCTCAAATTTATCGATTCCATTTTCTCCGGTTGAGGTAAGTATCTGTTTGATTTCACCAATATAGCTACCCAGCGGAGTAAATTGCGCATCCCCAGTGATGAATTCGATTTCATAATTCTCAGAAATGGTCTGGTTTGCATAGCTCCATACCACAACCGAAATTGTATTACCCATCGTAAAGCCATCCAAATCTGAAGTAAACGGATCATCCATCGAGGTGACGATCATAGGCGGATTGACGGCGCCTGCATAAACGGCCGCACCCACACAAAGGTCGCCATCGAACACGCCAATTTCATCGCCTGCAACGAGACTTTCGTCGGATTGTAGCACGATATGCATCGGCATATATGGATTGTTTTCAAACACTGGAATAAACTGAGTAGACTGTGTTGCAACAGGCTTCTGAGCCAGTACCGCATTATCTGAAGGATTGTTGATGGTTAAAGTCACATCATCAGTTACCTTCACATAATATCCCTCTCCTGCCTGGAAGTTACCTATGGTATTGCTCCATTGTCCGTTGGGTGGAGGGAATGGCAGATGGAAAACGGTTCCACCGGCTTCATCGATCACTTTGTAAAGCACACCTGCATCAATCAGCGGCTGAACCACTACCAGTGCATCCTGTGGATCAAGGCATGGGTAGCTGATCATATTCCAGCCGCTTGTTAGCGGAATATCCATCGGCATCTCTACCATATAGCCTTCTGCTGATAATGTAGCCTCTTCGGTAAGTTTAATGTAGTACCCTTCGGTGCAAGCCATGTTACCAATGGTATTACTCCACTGACCGTTGGGCGGAGGAAATGGCAGGTGGAAAACAGAACCGCCGGCTTCATCAAGTACTTTGTAAAGCACATCCATGTCGATGAGTGGCTGAACAATATCGAGCATATCCATATTCGAAGGCTCAACCATAAAGGACATGATATTCCAGCCTGTTTGCAGAGGGATCACCTGGTTGTAGGTGAGCATGGCTGCAAGTTCTACAAAGGCAGTGCCCTGGGAGGTATAATCCTCATCATAACCCGGGTATGGGTAGCTGGCCATGATGTTCTCCATCTCACCGGTAACCAGATTCCAGAGTTTATACATGATCGGGTTACCCGGTGTAAATCCATTGGCCTGATCGGGTACCGAACCGTCATCCATGGAGGCGATGATTTCAAGGTAAACACCACCACCCAGTACTTCTGTAAGGATACCGGCACCCACGCAGATTTCTTCGCTTGTGTTGGGATCGATATCAAACAAACCAACCTCATCACCCGGCTGCAAAGGCAACTCATCAACCGTAGCTTCCAGCACAAATACCGTCATTGGGTTGAATGGAGATGTCCAGACAGGAACAAAATGTGAATCAGGTTGTAATACTGTAATATAATCCAGCTTAAGCTCTGTATCACTTCCTTTTAGTCCATCGTAGATTGTCAGTTTAACGGCATAGGATCCGGGTTGTGTATATTCCCATTCCGGATTCTGATCGTAGCTGTCGATGGTTCCATCGTTATCGAAATCCCACTCCCATTCAACGGCATCACCAATGGAAAGATCGGTAAACTGGACGGTAAGCGGTGTAACACCTTCCAGCGGAACACCACTAAAGTCGGCTTCGAGGATGGGCTCTTCTGAAACGGTAAGGGTTACAGGAACAGTTACAACAGGGTTGTTGGGATCATTACTCGTAATACCAAGTTGAGTAGTATAAACATCCGGTAATAATCCTGTTGCATCGAATCCAACATCTATAGTTGCCGATCCGCCGGGTGAAACAGTACCGGAAGTCGGACTGAATGATAACCAATCAGCACTTCCCTCTTCGCTAAAGCTGATGTTATCGAAAAACGCCTTTGGTGTGCCGTTCGCATTCCATGCATAAAGGTTCATGGCATCCAGTTTATTCAGGGTACCTGTTCCAAATGAACCGGAACTCCAAACCCAGGTCACAATTGAATTGCCTTCAACCCACATTTCAGCGAAATTGGCATCCAGGTCCACTCTTATTGTTACATTGGTCCAAGTGTTATAACTATAGGTAAACGAACCGGCACCTGCGCCACCGGCATCAACCAACCCGGCGCCACCGGCATCAAAATACGCCTGCATACCCCACTGGCTGCTGGCTCCTGCAAAATCGTGCAACAGGTTGAAATAACCATAAAATCCGGATGGAATATAAACGTAGAAATCAACGACATAAACACCCTCAGTCAAATCGTTGAACAAAAGAACAGCATCATTTACACCTTCAATTACAAGGGAGTTGTTACCTTCAAAAGCTACCTCGTTGCTTACCATCGGATCTTCCGTCCCTCCCGGAGCATTGCTCCATGTTGTCCAGTAATCGCGACCCATGGCATTGGCCTGAGCTGCAAGATAACCTCCTGCATTGTAATCTTCGAAAGGTTCAAAAATTGTGGCGCTCCTTCCATTGTTAATCTCAAAATCCAGGGGAAGATCACCAGTATTGGAAATCATCAGTTGTTGGGTAGATGTTCCGTTCACCATCAGGTTTTCTTCAAGGAATGTGGGGTCAACGGCAATACCGGCATTTCCTACAAATACGGAAATTGGGTCAGTAAGTTCGGATTCGCCTTCATCATAAACAGCAGAAACCTGGTAGAAATGTTCACCAGCAGCAACTCCCTCATCGGTATATGCCGGTAACGTTGTATAGGCAGCGAAGCCCTGGTCTCTGTAAACGTTGTAACCAAGCAAGGCCCTCAACTGATTATCGGCAGGCGGATCCCAACTCAGCCCGACCGTGGACCCTGTGACAGTGGCAGCCAGATTTTCAGGCATTCCCAGGTACCCGATACCAGTCATATCAACATAAGCCTCTGGTTGATCGGGGTCGTTGCTTGAGATGGTTAAAATTCCGTCGATCTCACCAACAAGTGATGGACTGAACTCCACATCAATCGTTTCACTCTCACCGGGATTGATGGAGAATGGAGTGAAAGTTACAGAGAAATCAGAATTGTCACTCAGTATTCCTGTTACTTCAAGCACTCCGAATCCAACATTGTTTATTATTAGCGGAAGCTGGCCGGAATTACCGATGGCAACCTCTCCAAATTCAAGTAGATTGGTAGTGAGCTGGATGTTCGGTGCACCGCCAGATACGACCAGTTCAACCGGAACCAGAACCAGTGGATTATTGGGATCGCTGGAAGCAATGCCCAATTCTGCATTGTAAACACCTGACGCCAGTTCGTTGGCATCAAACATGGCATTAATTGTTGCAAATCCGCCGGGCTGTATTGTGCCTGATGTCGGAGCAATGGTTAGCCAGTCCACACCACCTTCGGTTATGATGGTATAATCTTCAATTTCACCATAGGATGCACTACCACACGGTGTGGGTGGTGTGCTGTATGTCATCCTTACACGCATACGGTGTTCGCCACCTGCAACATCAAGCGGAGCAGTAATCGTTCCTTCAAACACCGCTCCGGTTCCACCGACATTGGTAAGATGAAACTCTTCAACACCGTTTTCAAATTCATAATTGTCGTTCCAGTCAACCCAGGCATAAACGATGTCGCTGGTATATGCGTATCCGTTGGTAACAGTAATGTCCTGCGGAATGCCCGGCTCGAGCAAGGTTGATTGATCCGTATAATCTGCCACACTTCCCTGCCATACGCTGGAGTTGTTGATATCCCCGCACAATACATTGGCTATCCATTCATCTTCGGTAGTGGTTGTAGCATCACAATAGACCGGGATAATATTTGTTACTGTTGAACTCTTACAATCGTTATTGGGATTTTCATCACCTTCAAGATCGGTACAAGCTACAAAAGCATAGGCTTGTCCGGGTGTACCGAGGCTTACTGATCCTGTAAAAGTATAATCGGCAGTTTCACCACCGGCAACAGGTCCTGCAACCGTACCTGATACCTGTGCCCCACCATCGAGTGTGTAATAAACAGGAATGTTACTTTGCGAGGCGGTACCAAAGTTCTTAACCTTTACGGTAACAACCTCATTTCCTAAGTCAGGGCCTGTAACTGGAGATACAAATGATTGTACACCAACATCTACTGTTGGAGCCGGGCCACCCTGGTACGGGAATCCGAAAGCTCCGGTTTCACCGGGTAGTGTAGCAATAAAGGTAGTAGCACCGGTAGCTTTGTTCAAAGTAAGCAATTGGGCAGATGTACTGTATGCTGCGAGATAAACGACATCATTAGCCGCATCATAGCCCATGCCTTGTGCATAATTACCATCAAAGCCGGCAGGGCCAAGTAATGTTCCTGCTCCGCTTGATAAATCAACAGTATAGGTATTGTCGCTAACAATATCAAATGCATACATTACGCCACTCAAATCGATGGTACAGCTGATTACTGCTTCAATTCCCATGTTTCCAACAAGCGTGATTACACCTGTATTCGGATCAATGGTGTAGAGATTGGATGCAGTAATATCAGTAGCGGTAGCATAGAATGTACCATCGGTTTTGTCGATGGCCAGTTCGGTCCAGATGCCACCGGTACCCTCCATCGGGCATGGTACGGATGCAATTACGGAACCAACACCGGTAGCAATGTCAACCTCCTTCAAGGTATTATCATTGTAATCGATTACATACATGATATCCATCACGCCGGGTGCAAAGTCACCACAGAATGCGGCATAAGCTGCCGGACCAATTACGGTAACTGCCGTGGGATTATCCG
>JABMQA010001171.1 GCA_013203545.1 Bacteroidota bacterium | reverse complement strand
CATCAAAAGAACATGATATTATCGCCTATTCCGGAAACTTTATATGGTACGAATTTCATGAAGCAATGATCGTTATTTCATCAAACGACCCGGTTACACCTGAACTTCAAATTCCTGTATTTATTGGTATAATAAATGATCTTGATGACGGAACTACCCAATACTTCATGATGTATCCGAATCCTACATCCAACGGATTCACCATCAAAAGCGATAATGATTTCAATACAGTAAAGGTGTTCAATCAGTCAGGTCGATTGATTCTGGAAAGGGAAGTCCACAGCCGGGAGATAAATATCAGCAGCAATATGCCCATAGGTATTTACTTTGTTGAAATCACTTCTGACTATGGTCAGGCTACTCAAAAACTGATTGTGCAGTAATCCAATCAATATTTGTATGTGCTTTAATGCCACTGATTCCACCAATTGTCGGACAAGTGCATTGATGTATTCAGATTTTCACACTCTTTTCTGTGACAATCTGTGAAATCTGCTTTGTAGCAAGGCAAGTTTGTGGCGATTTCCGTAACTGTTTTTAATCTTCAATTAAATATTCTTTCTCTACTAATATAAATTAATAAAAAAATAGTATCTTTGTATACGTTCAGACCGCTGACTTTCATGGACTAAATCTAACTCAAAAAAATAAAAATGATAACCAGGCCCGGAA
The DNA here is from genome assembly GCA_013203545.1 of Bacteroidota bacterium. Classification (GTDB taxonomy): domain Bacteria; phylum Bacteroidota; class Bacteroidia; order Bacteroidales; family 4484-276; genus JABMQA01. The sequence continues at coordinate 2,834 of JABMQA010001171.1, read as the reverse complement.
AGTCAAGGACATAAAATAGCGGCCTTCTATTTCAACTTGATTGAGTTAATAAATTGCTAAATAAAATCTTACCCTATGAAAAAATTAACATTTTCTGGTTCATTTGTCCTGACCCTGGTTTTGATGACATTTTTGTCAAATGCACAGGTTATCACAGTGAACCCGGCTTCTGTTATACAACAGGTTGCCCCCGGTTGTACAGTCCGGTGCCAGCTGAACATTGCCAACACCGGTGATGCCGATCTTACTTTTGAGATCATTATCGAATATTTATCAGTTGCTGATACTAAACCTGTCCGGATGGCTCATAGCATGTCTCCGGAATCCGTAGAAAGTGCAACCTATAGCAACGGAGGAGATCCAATCGGTGATCCGGTAGTCAACAGTAGTAGCTGGCTAACAGCAACTCCGATGATGGGTACTTTTACACCTGGTGAAAATACAAATATTACACTTGATTTTAATGCCGTTGATCTTGAATTGGGTTCCCACTCTGCAATACTGCATATTGAAAATAATTCTGCAACCGCTATCATTGCTATTCCTATAAAAGTGATAGTTAATCGTGGTCCGGAATCCACTCTCATAATCACGCCGGGTTCTTTTGATCAGACACTTTATCCCGACCAGACAGAAGTCCAACAGATGACAATTACCAATCTTGGAGCGCAGGCACTTACTTTCGATATAGAAGTTGTTGCAAGCGAAAGGGCCTTTTCTACCCTATGTACAAAAGGGCATGAAAGGCTACTTGAACGGATACAGAAAGACGGACTCGCTGGCAGAATCAACGGCGAAGTAGCTCCGGGATTTGTTCCCGGTCCAATCAGTTACACCGATGATCCTTACGATCTGCAATTCGAATTCCCTTGTGCAGGTGATTTTAGTGAAACCGGTGTTGAATGCGACGGAAACTACATTTATACTTCCGTATGGACTAATGCAGGTCTGTTCTTACGCTACCAGCTTGACGGTAATCTCGTGGGTGAATTCACAATTCCTGGCGTTGAAGGTGGTGTACGCGATCTTGCATACGACGGATTATATATGTATGGTTCTGCAGCCAATACCTCACTTTACGAAATGGATTTTGAAAACGAAATATTGATCAATACCATCTCTGTAGCTGTATCAACCCGTGCCATTGCATATGATGAAATTGAAGATGGGTTTTGGGCCAACAACTGGTCAACGAATCCAACACTTTACGATCGTACAGGTGCATACCTTAATTCTTTCAACATTAGTGGTGATGAAAGTTTTTATGGATTTGCATATTTCCTTTCCAACTCCGGGGTTTTCCTGTGGGGGAACTCACAAAGCGGAAGTGGTAACACCATTAAAAAATACAACCTTCCTGATGGTACATGGATTGAGGATTTCGATATGATGAGTATTCTTTCGATACCGGTGTCAGGTGATTTAGCAGGTGGATTATTTACACATCCCCATATTGAACCAGGTTACTTAACCCTTGGAGGATTGGTTCAAGATGCATGTATTTGGGGAATATTTATGGATTGGTTGCCATTTGACAATGATGTCCAGGTACTGTCCATTTTGAAGCCAACTTCCGGTTTCAATTTAACTCAAATGGAACCCATCACAATTATTATTAAAAACACTGGCATTAACAGCCAATCGGAAATACCGTATTCAATTAGCTGGGAGGATGGATTTTATGATGGTGTATTGATGGAAACACTTGAAACTGGGGATACTGCCCAAATCACACTTCCTATAACTGCTGATCTGTCTGCACATGGTGATTATACCTTTGAAGCATGTACAAATCTTGATGGTGATGAAAATCCCATGAATGATTGTAAAATCAAAGTAGTGACAAACTCAATTCCAATTTATTGCGATGCCTCTACATCGATAGAAAACGAGTATATCTCAAATGTAAATTGCGGTGATATCAATAAATCAAGCGATTGGCAGGGTCTTGTAGCCAACTATACCGATATCACAACTACGCTTGGCCCTGGTGAATCAGAAACCATTACTGTATTAAATGGAAATGCCTGGCCTGAGGATAATGTTTATGCTTGGATTGATTGGAACAACGATGCCGAATTTGGTTTGGATGATGGCGAGGAAGTTCGACTAACCAATATAGGTGGCACCGGGGAATCGTTCACAGGAACCATAACCGCACCAATAGATGCAATACCGGGTCCACACAGGATGCGGATCAGGATGACTTCTGGTACCTCACCTAACCCATGTGGCAGTTCAAATTATGGTGAAGTGGAAGACTATACCATCATAACCGGTGATGACTGCTGGCTGTCAGCCGACCCTTTGACCGGCACTTTAAACCAGGGAGAATCGATGACCATCGAGGTCACCTTTGATTCCGACGAACTCGAACCAGGTGACTACTCCGGTTCACTGGTAATTACCAGCAACGATCTTTACAACCCGGTTGTGAATGTTGATGCAACACTGCATGTGATCTCGCCATTTGTTCCGGTTATTGCTGTCGATCCTCCGTCATTCTGGTTTGAAATACATCCTGGTGGAACGGAAAGCGATATACTGACCGTTGAAAACGATGGAACAGCAACACTGAATTACATTATGGAAATCGAATACGTATCAGATCAGGTCAACGTCGTGGGAAAACGTCCGGATGTTGATCCTGCCAATTGTGACATTTCTAAAGGCTTTGTTCCCGGTGAAATCATGTATTCCGACGATCCATACGATCTACAGTTCGAGTTTGCCTGTGCCGATGCAACCGGGGAAGCTGGTGCAGAAACTGATGGTAATTAGGGTCTGCTGAAAAAATCCCATACCATTGTCAGTTGGTAAATTCAGCGTATATT
>JABMQA010001170.1 GCA_013203545.1 Bacteroidota bacterium | reverse complement strand
TTTGAGATCGGATATTTTTTCTCCAAAGCACAAACTTTTGTTTTTGGGTTCGACCGTAGTTCTCACGGTTTGGGCGATGGGGTTATTGGGCTACAGTATAATGCCTACAAGAACTTCCAACGTGAATTTGATATTTTTCCCTATGCCAGGGTTACACTTCCCATTGGCGAATTTGATCAAATGAACGGGCCGGTAGTCCTTCCTATTGATATCCAACCCTCCTCGGGAAGTTATAAATATTCGTTGGGTTGTTTATTTTCAAAACGCTATAAGGAGGGTAAATGGGCGTTTTTTGTTGATGGGTCAGCTGAGTTATCACAACGCATTGAAACAGACAGGACGAATTACAAATATGGAAACCTGTACAATGTTTCTTTATATGGTTCTTATAAATTTTTGGAAAAGCTTACAGGGGCATTGCAAATAAGAAGCCAGGTAAGAGAGAAGGCCTCTGATAAAAATGGAGATCTGGTAAATGCAACAGGTGGCCATGTGATGTTCCTCTCCCCTCAGGTGCGCTATAATTTTATCAAATTCTGGAATGCAGGTTTTGTGTTTGAGTACCCTTTTTATAAAAATATGAATGGGAAGCAATTGACCAATAAATATGCCCTGACTTTTAAGGTTTCCAGAACTATAAACTTCAATCAATAAATAATTCCCTTTCTTTTTGTGATGTTAGGTTTATCTTTGTTACAAAAATCTAATATCATGAAGAAACTCATCACAATAATTTTAGGAATTTTTATTGGCACCATCTCGTATTCCCAGGTAACCATTTATCAAATTCAGGGGCAGGCAGCTTCATCACCATACGAAGGGCAGGTGGTAACTACCACAGGAATTGTAACAGGTGTGTACAGCAATCAGGGATTTGTGATCCAGGATGGCGAAGGCGCCTGGAATGGGGTTTATGTTTACAACCCCGGCAATTCGCAAACTGTAGGAAACGAAATTGAGCTTACAGCGATGGTATCAGAATATTACGGATTGACCGAACTCACCAATCCTACAGGTGTAACCGTATTATCGGTTGGGAATGTATTGCCCCAGGCAACCGTGTTGTCAACAGCAGCTATTAACGATGAGGCCTATGAGGGTGTTTTGGTGATGGTGGACAATGCATCTTGCACAAATCCAAATCTGATGTATGGTGAATGGGAAATTGATGATGGGAGCGGGCCCTGCGTGGTTGATGATATGGGTGTGGTATTTACACCAGATCCGGGATTGCAGTATGCTGTAACGGGTCCCTTGTTTTATTCGTTTGGTTTTTACAAAATTGAGCCCCGAAGTGAGACAGATATCGAAATTTTGAATGACCTGTTTTTTACTACACTTCCGGTACAGATAAATCCCGAAAAGGATACCATTACGCTACAATGGGAAACCAATGTAGCTGCCACTACGGAAATTTTCTTTGGATTAACTCCCGAACTGGAACTCGGACATACGTCGGTACCAGGAATGTCCACAAATCATTTGTTAAAATGGTCTTTAAATGTACAGCCTTCGATGGTTTACTATATTCGCCCATTTTCTGTGGCGGAAAGCGATACCACGCCCGACTTTACCAGGTCATATGCCACTGTATCCAATTCTACGGGAATGGTCAAATTGTATTTCAACCATAAGGTTGACCATTCTGTTGCAACAATCACACCTGCCATATGGGCACCCAATATTGCCGATACGGTAACCCACTACCTGAACCTTGCCCAATATACCCTTGATATTACGATGTATGAACAGGAATCAGAAGAGATAATTGCAGCCATCAATAATGCATACAACCGCGGAGTACAGGTGCGGTATATTACCGATGACATTGGCAATAATCCGGCGCTTGCCGAACTTAATCCAGCTATCCCGGTACTCTATGGTAACCAGAATGCCATTATGCACAACAAATTCATCATAATCGACACTGACCTTGAAATGGATTGCTGGGTTATCACCGGGTCGCTAAACCACACCCATGCCAACCTGGGATGGGATTACAACAACATGATCTGCCTTCAGGATCAGTCGCTGGCCAAATCATTTACACTTGAATTTGAAGAAATGTGGGGTGGGAATGGCCCTGATCCCGATCCGGCGCAGGCAAAGTTTGGAGCAGAAAAGAGGGATAATACGCCACATCTGTTTCGAATTGGTGATATGCCGGTTGAACTGTATTTCTCACCATCCGATCATACCACCGGTAAAATCGAAAAAGTAATAAATGAAGCTGTGAATGAATTTGTGTTTGGTATGATGGTATTTACCGAAAACTCATTGGGAACCGCAGTTAAAAACGCCTTTGACCGGGGAGTGGAGGTGACTGGCATCATAGATTATGTTGAATATTCGGGTAGTGAATATGGTTATCTAAAGAGCAATGGGATTAATGTGCGCAATTATGTTAATCCCGATGGGACTTCGTGGCC
>JABMQA010001169.1 GCA_013203545.1 Bacteroidota bacterium | reverse complement strand
CGGACATCAACAAGTAGAGGACTCTTTTCTTGCGATTAATTGAACAGGCAGTAATAACAGCTCCTGTATCATATGAAAAAATCATTAATGAAAATCACGGGTTATGATCGGATACCCCATTTAAGATAATTTGCAAGAATCTGTCCTTCAGAATTTGATAATGAATGATTTTGTGGAAAGATGCCAAGGCATACAAACACTGTGGCGTATAAATTTAGATCGGGGGGAAAGGCGGTCAGAACTTCACAGGTAATTTCCATATTGATGAGTGAAGCTTCCATTTCAGGAGCAGAATTACCATTTTCATCCAGGTTTAAAATAAGCACGGGTACCTGTCCGACGATGACATTCAATTCTCCAATGCCACTTATTCCCAAATCAGCATCAAGCGAGATATTAAAATGTGCAAGATGTCCGGCTGGTGTATTGCTATCAGCACTTACACTAAAAACAGCATTGGCCTGTGCGCCGCCGGTGAGATCACCAAAACTCATTTGTGCAGAATTTACAGTTACAAACGTATCCTCTACTGTTAATTCGCCCAGGATGTTCTTTGCTTCTGATGAACCCGAATTTTCAATGTTGATTATCATATTCACTATTTCTCCCGGATCAAGCTTGCCGTTGTTATTTCCTGTTGGATCTGAAATGATATAATCAACGTATTCCAGTATAGGAGCATGTGCAACGACTGAAAAATTGCTGGTCCAGGAATCCAAATCACTACTTGCAGTAACTATAAAAGTAACCTCATCCAGATCAGGGATATTATTTGCTACGGAATAAGTAAATCCATCGGGCACAACTGCGGTAGATCCCGGAGCAATATTTCCATAACTTGCAGTACTGTCCGTCAGGGTTATATATGGGCTGTTTGTGCTTAAAGTAACCTCAATATTTTCAGCTTGATCCATACCAACGTTTTTAATGGTGAGGCTTAACATGTTGCTTTCGCCATAATCCAAAAGCCCGTTATTATTGCCACCAATAGCATCATTAATTTCAAAAGAATCTTCGATAACAAATGCGCCTGAAGGTTGAATAGCAATTAGTTCTCCCTGGAATGGAATTGCAGTACCGCCACGAACAGTAACAGTAAATGTTTTCGGTTGATCTGCAAATACATTAACATGTGCAACACCCATTTCATTTGTATATCCGGTAGCGAAGTAAGTGTCGTCGGTAACGCATACCACTGCGTTTGAAACAGGTTGACCAGTAGATGTATGGGTGACTGTAAACTCAACTGAATTGTTTCCAATTGGAATGGATTCAGGATAATCTACACTTATTTCCTTGGGCACCTCCTTCCAGATATGAATACTTGGATCTCCAAGGACGCAATAGATTCTGTAATGTAGAGCCACATTGGGAAGATCACCAAAAACATTGTACATATATAGTTTCCCTCTAACCATTGCCTGGCCTGGAGTTTCCATCCCTTCTAGGAACATGCCGGTATATATACCCTTATCAATTTTATTGTAATAGGTTGTATGGGTATTCCCTGTAGGACCAATAAACGCTGCCCCACCTTTGGGATTTGAAATGGATCCTGTTTCGATCCACTCTTCTCCAAAACAGTTGCCGCCACCGTTATCAAACATAGCAACACCACAGCCAATACTGGTTACAAAAGTAAATTTTTGTCCATTGCTCAAACTACTTACATGTGATTGATTGAATGGAGTACAGGACGCCCACCAACCACTCGACCAACCTTCACCACGGTAATTCAAATAACTTCTTCCCTCATTAATAGCATTAATTACATCATCAAGGACATAATTGCATGGAGAGGAACTCATCATGGTGTCTACCGAAGTAAATCCATATTCCATCATTTTTTCAGCTGCAAAACGCTTGGTTTCAATTTGTGAGGCATAGGCATTGTTCGAACAACATGTCCCTTTTTTAAACCAGTCGGTACTGGCCGTATAGGGAGTTTGTTCATACATCAGAAACTTATTGATCATCACCAGCATTCCATAATCGCTTTGATTGGTAAACCTGCCGATCATCATTTCAGGGAAATAATCATTACCTTCAATTTCAACATAATAATTTTCATCCACATAACCCCCATATACAGGAATAATTCCAGCATCACCAACAAGTAAAACATAGGTTGGAGGAACGTCCCAATTGAAGTATGTATCCGAAATATGGTTCTTGATAATGCTTGGATCGGATGAGTTTGCTCCAATGTCACTGAATTTTGTAATGTGTATATCTATGCCGCTCTGGCGTTTCCAGGTTGCATAATCCTGAAAACTGGCAACAAAATCGTCTGGGATTATACAAAGCATCAGTTCATGCCCATCTTCCCTGCCTTCATATAAATTGTCCAGCACACTCTGGTAATTAAAAATAAAGCTCCGATACAAATCTCCGAAAGAAGGTGCTATTTGCTTCCTGGGGCTGATTTTTGGATTTGTTGCTTTTCCATTCTCATAATTAATCCTGACAGTAATAGATGATACTGCCTGAAGTTGTTTTTTGGCCGGAATATAACGCAAGGGGAAAACCGATAACCTTGTAATCCGAAAATCTCTGAAGACAGAAGGGGATTCAAGATTAACAAGTTCGTTTGGATAAGCTCTCATGGAATTATACGCCTTTAAATTTTCGATGTATGTCGATTCAGGATGTCCCTCAATCCAGGATTCCCTGGCAGGAGGCAGATATACATTATCAAATATTTGCATTTCCCCAATTTCCACGACTTCGTACGAAACATTTGCCTGATCCGGGATTGCCAGTATTTTAGATATATAAGGCACAGCAGGAAAGCCCGGTTTTGTTGTGAACGTTTCACTCAATAAATTTGCAGATTGATAGGTTTTATCGTCTGTTAATAAATCCTTTAAATCGAATCCTGAAATATCAATTTTGATGACTGTGCTGTTGTTGTCATCGCTGATCAAGGTTACATTTGGATGTGTTTGCGTTGCATTGTTTTTAACAAGGGAGATCCATTCAGCATTCAAAAGGCAGGGAGTAACTAAAATGAGCAGTAGTAGTAATGAGTTGCTTTTCATAGTAAATGATTGAAAT
>JABMQA010001168.1 GCA_013203545.1 Bacteroidota bacterium | reverse complement strand
GGTTCCAACAACCATTAATAAAATAATCGGGGAAACGGTGGGTGTGGTCCGTGGTGAGGAATTCGCCATCGGTATTCAGGCGCTCAACCCGAAAACCCTTGGAGGTTTTCCATGGACTGATAATGATTGCATGCCGCAGATCAATATTTTTGAACAGGATGATTATTCCGATCTGAGCGAGGAAAACAAACCATATGTGCTTTACAGGGCGGAAGCTGCCAAGCCGGAGGATTTCGGAAGCACCTTGCAGGCCTATTGCAGGAACAGGGATGAAGAACGCGTTATTACGAATCTCGCCCATGATCGATATATTTCCCCTGTTTTTAATGATGGTGGAATAATTGGATCAAAAATAGCCTTGTTTGGATGTCCTGTAGAAACCACCCTGGAAACCCTTGGAAAAATAGAGATTGAAGAGGGCCTTCCACATCCCATTATTGATGGTGAATGGGGAAAGCAGGCACGCTCAGCATCTGCCGCATACCTGATCTATGGCTTTAACGAAAACAACATTGATGAAGCCATCGAATACGCCAAAAAAGCAGGACTACGTTATCTGTATCATCCCGGACCATTTAAAAACTGGGGTCACTTCGAACTGAATGAAGCGGAGTTTCCAAATGGGTGGGATGGGCTGAAGCGTTGTGTGGAAAAAGCGAAATTAGAAGGGATTTATGTGGGATTGCACACACTTTCAAATTTTATTACCACCAACGACCCCTATGTTACACCAATTCCGGATCCACGGTTGGGAAGAGTGGGTACTTCGGTTATAACTGAAGATGTGAATGCAACCCAGGTAGAAATTCCAGTTGCTTCACCCGCTTATTTTAACCAATACAAAAACAACAACCTGCATACGGTGATGATAGGAGAGGAGTTGATTCGTTATGGCAAGGTTTCCGACAACAAGCCCTTTAAATTACTCGATTGCGAGCGGGGTGCATGGGGGACGTATGCTTCATCCCATCCATCCGGAAAGGGGATTAGCAAACTTACCGATCACGGGTACAAAGTTTTTCTAACCAATCCTGAACTGTGTATTGAGGTAGCAGAAAAAATTGCTGAATTATACAATTATTGTGGTTTACGCCAGATATCCTTCGACGGGCTGGAAGGAAACCGGTCAACCGGGATGGGGAATTATGGGGAAATACTATTTACCACAACGTGGTGGGACCATCTTTCGAAGGAGGTCCGAAATCACACGATCATTGACGCTAGCCGCACATCCCATTATTTCTGGCACATTTACAGCCGGATGAACTGGGGTGAACCGTGGTATGCCGGGTTCCGCGAAAGCCAGACCCAATACCGGCTTAAAAACCAGGATTACTTTCTGCGCAACATGATGCCCGGTATGCTCGGGTGGTTCAGCATGCGCGACAACACAACTGTGGAAGACATTGAATGGATGCTGGCGAGATCGGCTGCTTTTGATGCCGGCTATGCTTTTGTATCCGGTGAAAAGCAGTTTAAAACCAATGGGCAAACGGGTAAGATCTTACTTCTGATCGGTGAATGGGAAAAAGCAAGAATGGCTGGTGCTTTTACCGAAAATCAAAAGGAAAGGATGAAGGATATCAACAATGACTTTCATTTGGAAACAGTGGGTGATGACCACTGGAACCTTTGTCCTGTTCATTCATTCAAATTCAAACATGAAGAAAAACCCCGTCAACCGGGTGAGCCACCCGCTTCGGGATTTGTGTTTGAAAATCCCGAAGAGGAAGCTATTATGAATTTTATCATCACTGCACAGGATGCCGGAATATCAGGAATTATCTTTGAAGTTGACAACAGCCGCGAATTGGTTTTGCCGGTTTCACTTGCAGCCGGGGAATCCCTGAAATATGGTGGAGGTGAAACGGCATTGGTTTTAAATGCATCCCTTCATAAAACCGGCGAAATTAAAATTGACCAGGCCTTGCTTCAGCTCGAAAATGGTCCTCATTCCATCCGGTTTGATTGCCGGTTCACCGATCAGGAAAAGGAACCTATGGCTATACTTGAGGTGAGGATTACGGGTAAGGCTGAGGAGATGTTTTAATGTAAAATATGATGATTATAAGATGAACTTTCAAAAGAAATGTACACCTGAATTTACTCGAAAGTGGATAGATGAAATAAAAAAATACAGGATATGGATAAAAGAATTAATAAATCAATAAATCAATTTATTGCTCTTTTAAAACAAAATCAATACGGATTTGGAAAAGTTATTCTTTTTGGCTCATACGCCAGAAACAAACAGAATATCGACAGCGATATTGATATAGCATTGATATTTGATGAGTTAGATGATAATGAAAAATTTGACATTCAGGTTCAACTAATGTTATTAGCCTCGCAAATTGACAGCAGGATTGAACCACATCCTATTTCAAAATCTGATTATTATTCCGGTAATCCTTTTTTTATTGAAATACAAAGGACTGGTATAGAAATAATCCAATAAGTAGAAACATGCAAAACTCAAATTTATTAAAAGTAGCCCTGGCCCAAATGGCCCCGGTTTGGTTAAACAAGGATAAAACCATCGACAAAATAAAAACATATATTTCTGAGGCAGGCGATAAATCATGCGACCTTATTGTTTTTGGTGAAGGGATATTACCTGCTTTATTGCAAAAGAATCCAGATCCTATGTGGTATCGGTATCAGGATTAATGAGAACCTCAGATTTTCCAGAGGACACCCCTCATCTTGATAAAATCCTGGAAAATGCCCCAAATACAATGGCTGATGGAGGTTCGTGTATCGCAGGACCTGATGGGGAATGGGTCATCGAACCCGTAACTGATAAAGAAGGGCTGTTGTTTGAGACTTTAGACTTCAACAGGGTGCTTGAAGAAAGACAAAATTTTGATGCTTCAGGACATTATTCACGTCCGGATGTTACCCGGTTAACTGTCAACAGGGAGCGGCAGTCGGTGCTGGATATCATAAACGATTAGACCTATGAAAAACATCAGATTCGAACATGAACTTCCTGAATCCATCGAGAAATGGGGATGGAAATACCACCATTTAGGGATACCTACCGATAAGGTGATGCCTGATGAAAGATACCTGCCAAAATACAGGTTTTATGTCTCTGGTTTTGGCACCAGCCCATTTGGAGTTGAATGGATGAGATTTGACAAAGACAGCCCGGTACATACATTAATTCAAACAGTTCCACATCTTGCTTTTGTTGTCGAAGATTTGGATTATGAACTGGCAAATCGTGACTTAAAAGTAATTACAGCTCCCAACCTGCCGGCAGACGGGATCAGGGTTGCAATGATCGAGCATAATGGAGCACCCATTGAATTAATTGAGTTTGAGAAAAATAAATAAGGATTATTTAAAAATGATACTGATATGAGAACCTTTTTGATAATAATATCATTTCTTGTTTCATCCAACATATTATTCTCACAGGAATTGAACATTGGTGGAATTATCGGAACTGCTTCAAGGATTTATGATTTTAAAACAATTGCGATTGGAGGCACGGTTGAATACAGACCAGCAAAATCCATTTTATCTTTAAATAGTGATCCTACACTATGGTTTAACAAAGAAGGGCAAATTTTAACAGTACCTGTATATTTAAAATTTATTATTGGCAACAAGCTAAGGTTTTGTCCGGCATTTGGTGGGTTTGTAAGATCAAACGCAAATTATGGATTGACAGCCGGGCTTGGAATAGAATTTAAGGTTAAAGAACGGCTTTTGATTTACGTAAAGTCTGATTATTGCAAAGAATTTTGGAAAGCTGATGCCCCTGATCATTTCGGGAATAGTTATGAATACACGGATAGCGGATCATCATATTTTATAAGTTTGGGGATTAAAACAAATATTTTAAAATCCAGATCCGAAAACTGAAGGATTGAAAACGAATGTTATTGTGAATCGCTGCCAAATTGGTTTCAATTAAAAATCCTGTTGTTTGAAAAAAGGATATAATTTTAGCAAAAAAAATGCTATCATGACAAACACAATAAAATTGAGTGCCCTGCTTATACTTCTTCTGGTTAATTTGGCAGCTTATACCCAGACTGACAGGCAAATCCCCGATAAAGATAAGCCTGCCACCTCACCGATACAAATTGCTTACGAAAACGTTGGCTCCTGGCTTGCCGAACAGGAGAACGATTATAACATGTTGCTTGATGATGTATTGAGTTTTGAGGGTCAGTATATCGATCAAAGGGTACTCCTACATACCAATAATGGCCAGGGCTATTTATTTATTTTCCGGGCAGGTTGGTCGGTGGCCATTTGTTATCTCGATAAGGATTTGGAGGTAAAAGATCTGGATGTATTCACGGCAAAAATGGGATATTCAGTTTCATGGGATACCGATCTTATCATTACCCTGCACAAACATCCGGGTACTGATATGTTCCTCAACCAAGAAATGAATGTAGGATTGAAGGATGGGAAATTGGATATTACCAAATCATGATCAAATTAGCCCGAATAAAATGCCGCCTGATAAAATTATCTCCGTCGAAAACGTAACCAAATATTATGGCAAGGCCATTGGTGTAAGGGATATTTCATTTGATGTACAGGAAGGTGAGATTTTTGGTTTTCTTGGGCCCAATGGCGCCGGAAAAACCACCACCATCCGCCTTTTACTCGATTTACTCAGACCTACTTCCGGCCTTCTTAAATTGTTTGGAATGAATGTTTCTGCACATTCATTCCAGATAAGGAAAAAATGCGGATACCTGCCCGGGGAGTTCACTGCTTTAAGCAATCTCACAGGATTGGAATTTTTCAGGCTATTGTCCGGCCTTCGGCAATCGCACGACAAACCCAACCATGATTTTCTTGACCGGTTTGGATTATCAAAACAAATACTTCATCGGAAGATCCGGCATCTTTCACACGGGACCATACAAAAACTCGGGATTATTCAGGCGTTGATGAACGATCCTGAACTCCTGATTCTTGATGAGCCTACCACCGGCCTCGATCCACTAATGCAGGAAGTATTTTACGAATTGTTGCTCGAAAGGCAAAATAATGGCTGCACCATCTTCTTTTCATCGCATATTCTCATGGAGGTCGAACGGTTGTGTTCACACGTTGCCATTATCAAAAATGGAGAAATTGTTGGTAGGGAAGTGATGGCCGATCTGAAAAATAAGGCTGAGCGGATCATTGAAATAACGTTATCACATCCTGTTGCAGACCTAAAATTACCAAATGCAATCCTGAAAAACAGCAATGGTTTAACTTACACATTTGCAGTAGACGGCGGTATTGAAGGCCTTTTAACCGGGCTTGCGAAATTGCCGGTAGCAGATATATCCATATCAAAACCCGGGCTGGAAAATTTATTTATGAAATACTATACCGATACCGAAAATGATTAATTCAACCTATCCGGGACTGGTCTGGAAAACCAATAAAGGGTTTACAATATTCAGTATGTTCTTCATTGTTTTCATGCAATTTCTGATATTGTACATTATCACCACCATCGACACCACATCCATAATAACCTCCATATTGAGTCAGTTGCCCGAGAAGGTAAGAATATTTATCAACGATAGTTTTCTGAGCACGCTTACCTTTGACGGAGCCGCTGCATTTGGTTTAAACCATCCTACAGTGATTGCCATAGTAGCTATAGCTGCCATCAATATTCCTGTCAGGCATATTTCACGCGAAATCGAAGATGGGACCATGGAACTGCTTTTGTCACATCCCTTTAAACGGACATCACTGATTTTTAAATTGTGGATCAGTGGAAGCTTAATTCTTTTGGTGATCGCAGTCACAGGTTTTCTTAGCTCTGTTTTTGCAATTCAAATTTTCCATGATCTAACTACTACGATTGGGTGGCGGCTGGCCCAAATCTGCATCAACTTTTGGCTGTTGTTCATGGTGATTATGAGTTATACCCTTTTAATTGCCACAGCAAGTAAGGCAGGCAGTTTTGCCGGAAACCTCAGTGCAGGGATTACACTGATGCTTTACCTCCTGTTTTTTATCGGGCAATTGTGGGATGCCATTGCTTTTTTAAAACCCTACAGTATTTTCACCTATTTTCAACCACAAAAACTGATGTTCGGCCAGGGGGATTTTTGGGGTGATATACTCGTTCTGTTTTGTGTAGCCTTAGTCTGCTTTGCCGGGAGTATATGGTTTTTTAACAGACGGGATATTCCATAAGGAGTATCATGTTTATTAAGACCGGAAAAGGTTATTTGTTAATAGCAGTTGTTTTTCCATGCAGGGAAAAAACCTAGTTAGACAACCCTAACATATTGCTGAAAACAGTAGTTATTTAAAAAAATATGATTGTAAATTTTTTCTTACCTTTGACTCTGATTAGCTACTTTTTTTACGTACATATAATTCACAAGTAATGCATAAACCTATTCTTTTCATAATCATTTTCTTTTTATTTAATAACGGTTTTGGTCAACCTTTAGATTATGTTTGGACGAATCCAAAACCACAAGGCAATAATCTTAATGGTACATTCTTCATTGATAGTTTGACGGGTTGGTGTGTTGGAAATGTTGGTACAGTTTTGAAAACTACAAATGGGGGTTATTCTTGGGAAGAATTAAACTCAAATACTGACAAAAAATTATCCGACATTTTTTTTCTCGATGATAACAAAGGCTGGATTGTAGGAGGTAATAAATGGTACAAAGACGATCCGGGAGGAATAATTCTAAAAACTTCTGATGGAGGTTATAATTGCAGTAATTCCGCAGCAAAAAACAGTTACCGATAAACCTTTGTAAATAAATAGGATGAAATATTTTGGGG
>JABMQA010001167.1 GCA_013203545.1 Bacteroidota bacterium | reverse complement strand
CCAATGATCAATGTTCGTTCAAACTGACCTGTATTTGCAGCATTGATCCTGAAATAGGTAGAAAGTTCCACAGGGCACCTTACGCCTTTAGGAATGTAACAAAACGAACCATCAGTAAATACTGCCGAATTAAGAGCAGCAAAGTAATTGTCAGTATATGGCACCACCGATCCCATATATTTTTTTACAAGCTCGGGATGATTTTGAACGGCATCGCTGAATGAGCAAAAAATAATACCATGCTTTTTTAGGGTTTCGCTGAACGTGGTTTTAACTGAAACGCTATCAATAACAGCATCAACTGCAACCCCCGACAGGCGCTTTTGCTCCTCAAGTGATATCCCCAGTTTATTAAAGGTATCGAGCAATTGGGGATCTACCTCATCCAGACCCGAAAGTTCCTTCTTTTTTTTGGGGGCAGCATAATAGATTATATCGTTGTATTTAATGGGTGGGTGCTCAAGGTGTGCCCATTTGGGTTCTGCTATTGTAAGCCAATGCCTGTAAGCTTTCATGCGAAACTCCAGTAGCCATTCGGGCTCATTTTTCTTACTCGAAATAAAACGGATGATATCTTCATTCAGGCCCATTGGAGCGGTATCCATTTCAATATCGGTGTAAAACCCATATTTATACTCGCTTTTTGTGACCTGGTCAAGGATTTTATTTTCGTCTTTTACCATATTTCATCGAATATTCAAGGTATGTAATCTGGTTTTTTTGGTGTGCAAAGTTAACCAATTTAAAATGAGTATACATTCAACTAAACATTACTTCTTCCAAATGGTTCAGATATTTGCAAGGTATGCATAAATAAATTGCTCAGCTCGCCGGTTCTGCCGTTACACGTGGGTTGAGCTTGCAATATTTGTCATGTTCAGGCAATAAAACTTAAAGTATTACCTTTATCGTGTAAATAATTGAAAGAAATTGTAAACCATGTTTGAAAATAGAAATAAGAAAAGGACTGAAATCTCGGAATTGGGCGAATTTGGTTTGATCGACCATCTGGCATCCCGGATTCAACTTCACCATCCGGAAACCATCAAAGGTGTTGGCGACGATGCGGCGGTAATTGATACAGGTGCAAATCTAACCCTAATTTCGAAAGACCTGCTGCTCGAGGATATCCATTTCGATTTGTCCTACCATCCGTTGAAACACTTAGGTTATAAGGCTATTGCTGTTAATTTGTCGGATATTTATGCCATGAACGGCATTCCAAAACAGGTTATCGTGGGACTTGGCCTTTCCAGCCGCTTTCCGTTGGAAGCCATCGAAGAGTTGTATGAGGGGATGATTCTGGCCTGCAACAAGTATAAAGTAGATTTTGTTGGCGGTGATACCACCAGCAGCAAGCAGGGATTAATCCTGTCAGTTACCGTTGTTGGGGAAGTAAAGAAAGAACATGTTGTTTACCGGGGGCCTGCAGCAGAAAGCGATTTATTGTGTGTTTCGGGCGACCTGGGCGCTGCCTATGCCGGCTTGCTTATTCTGGAACGTGAAAAAACCGTTTTTAAAGCAGATCCGAATATGCAACCCGACCTTCATGGCAAGGATTATCTTTTGGAGCGTTTCCTTAAACCAGAACCGCGTGAAGATGTTATTCAATTGTTGCAAAAACTCAATATTAAACCTACGGCCATGATTGATGTCTCAGATGGCCTAGCCTCGGAAATCAAGCACATTTGCAAACACTCCGAACTTGGCTGTACGGTATATGAAGATAAAATCCCCATCGATCAACTTACCTACGATACAGCACTCGACTTCAATATGGATCCTACCCTCTATGCACTGAATGGCGGTGAAGATTACGAATTGCTTTTCACCATCAAACAGGCGGATTTTATCAAGCTGAAAGAATTAGATGGGATTTCGGTGATCGGGCACATGGCCGATAAAAATTCAGGGATCAACCTGGTTACAAAATCCGGCCCGGTGGTTGAGATCAAAGCTCAAGGCTGGGATCATCTTAAGGAAAGTGAATAATCCTGAAAGAGGCCCATAAATATATCAAACAGTTGGAGCCGGTAATCCGGACATTACCTGATAAGCCCGGCGTTTATCAGTTTTTCGACGACAGAGCGAAAATCCTTTATGTTGGCAAGGCCAAGTCGCTCAGAAAACGGGTATCATCTTATTTTAACAAGGATAGTGGCATCAGCGGAAAGACATCGGTTCTGGTACGAAAGATCGCCGAAATACGTCATATTGTTGTCAGTTCGGAATTGGATGCCCTTTTGCTCGAAAATAACCTGATAAAAAAATATCAACCGCGCTACAATGTTAATTTAAAGGACGACAAAACCTTTCCCTGGATTTGCATTAAAAACGAAAGGTTCCCACGTGTTTTTCCTACACGTAATGTTATTCACGACGGATCCGTTTATTTCGGGCCGTATGCATCGGTGAGGATGATGCACACCTTGCTTGACCTGATCAGGCAATTGTATCCACTCAGGACCTGTAAGCTCAATTTGTCTGAAAAAAATATCAGGGAGCGAAAGTTTAAGGTATGCCTGCAATACCATCTCGGTAATTGCAAAGCGCCTTGCGTTGGTTTACAATCTGAAGAAGATTATAACCAAACCATTGGCAGCATGAGGGAGGTCATCAAGGGAAACATAAGCAATGTTTTGGGCCAGTTGCGTGATCTGATGCTACTTTATGCGCAGGAAATGAAATTTGAAAAGGCGCAGGTCCTCAAAGAAAAAATTGAACTGCTCGACCGTTATAAAAGTAAGTCAACCATTGTTAACCCGCGTATTCATAATGTGGATGTTTTCTCGATTATAACAGATGATGAAGCAGGTTATGTAAATTACCTGAAAGTGGTAAGCGGTGCTATCATCCAGGCGCATACCGTTGAGCTGAAAAAGAAACTGGATGAAAGCAGCGATGATTTGCTTTCGTTAGCGATAGCCGATCTCAGACAACGCTTCGACAGTACCTCCGGTGAAATAATAATCCCTTTCAAGCTGGATTTTGAAATTCCAGAAGTTGAATTCACCATTCCAAAAATTGGGGATAAAAAGCAGTTGCTCGAACTTTCTGAAAGAAATGCAAAATACTATATGCTCGAAAAGCGTAAGCAACTGGAACTCGTGGATCCCGACCGTCATGGAAAACGCATGATGAACACGATGATGAAGGATTTGAGAATGAAAGAACCACCCCGGCACATCGAATGTTTCGACAACTCCAACATCCAGGGCGATTATCCCGTTGCGGCCATGGTATGCTTCCGCGATGCCAAACCGAGTAAAAAAGATTACCGTCATTATAACATTAAAACTGTGGAGGGCCCGGATGATTTTGCTTCGATGGAGGAGGTGATCTACAGGCGGTACAAACGGCTGCTCGATGAAAAGAAAGATCTACCCCAATTAATTGTTATCGATGGCGGTAAAGGGCAGTTAAGTGCTGCTCTAAAAAGTATAGATAAACTTGGATTGAGGGGAAAGATCACGATGGTAGGGATCGCAAAAAAACTGGAGGAGCTCTATTTTCCCAACGATTCTGTTCCATTGCACCTTGATAAAAAATCGGAAACCCTTAAGGTCATTCAATACCTGCGCGATGAAGCCCACAGGTTCGGGATAACGCACCATCGCAAGAAAAGAGAGAAAGGGACCATTAAAAGTGACCTTACCTCCATTGATGGGATCGGGGAAGGGTATGCACAAAAATTGTTGCAGCAGTTTAAGTCGGTGAAAAAAATCCGGCAGGCAAGCCTTCAGGATATGGAAAAAGCCATTGGGAAAGTGAAGGGAAAGGTCGTGTTTGAGTTTTTTCAGCAGAAATCGCAATCCTGACCGGGAAATTTTGGGCATCTTTCATTTGTGGTTTTTCAGTGTCTCTTGCAGCTGGCAACACTTTGTGAATGTTTTTTTACCACTAAGACACTTAGGTCACTAAGAAACACAAAGTGCTTAGAAGCTGTCTAAAAATTGATGGAGAAATAAAT
>JABMQA010001166.1 GCA_013203545.1 Bacteroidota bacterium | reverse complement strand
TTTCACCCTGCTCTTCATAACGCTCGTAAATAATCCATGAAATGCTCATGGGTATTAAAATGCAAAGCAGGATTATCGATCCACGGAAAAGTAAAATCCGGCTTTGCACTTTATCCATGTAAATTTTAATTAACCTGAAAACCATAACATTTACAAGCAAAATCCAAAGTGTGCCGCCGAGCGTACCGGTATATTCATACCATTGAATCCATTTGGGGTACATTGCAAACCCATTTCCAAGATTTAACCATGGGAAAGAGAGATCCCAATCGAGATGTAAATATTCAAACGAAATCCAGTAAATAACGAACAGGTAAATGGTGTTCCGGTTGTTAAAAAAACTGCGTTTGCTGAGGTGGAAGATCAAAAATGCAATTGTCATGAATGAAGCATTTAAAAACACACCCATAATGCCACCAAAAATCGTCGAATTCCAAATCCACCACGTTGTAAATGAAGTCCATACTAGAAATGCAATGTATGAAAATTTAAGTATGGCGTATTTGTGAAAAATATTACGGTGATTATCGAGATGATCTTCAACCAACAATAATGGCACAAACCCAATAAAGAGTAACCAGGGGAACCCATTCATCGGCCAACCCAGGCTGAGGAGAATTCCGGACAAGGCTGCAAGTATATAAAGGTGTTTTTTTTTCATAAAAGCTGGTCGATTTTATATGAAGGGCTTGATTTCATTAAGTTAATTAGTAAAGGAAATCATTGTAAGGATATCTTGTGATATGTATTTTCTTCACCTTCTTGTAAAGCATGTTTTTAAAGGCATCCCAGTTCTCCTTCTTCTTTGCGGAGATAAAAACAGAAGGGCTGAGTTTTTTAGCGATCCAAAGTTCCTTCAATTCATCCAACGAACGATTGGCATCTGATTTTGGGGTCAGGTCATCGGGATCTTTGACTTCAAATGTAAAGGCATCAATTTTATTAAACAACATGATGGTTGGTTTGTCGCCGGCACCTATTTCAGTCAGTGTTTCGTTTACCACGTTTATCTGTTCCTCAAAATCGGTGTGGGAAATATCAACAATGTGAAGTAACAGATCAGACTCTCGTACTTCGTCAAGTGTGGATTTGAATGATTCAACCAGACTATGGGGTAATTTCCTGATAAAACCGACAGTATCCGACAACAGAAACGGCAGGTTATTGATCACTACCTTTCTGACTGTGGTATCCAGCGTGGCAAACAGTTTGTTTTCAGCAAATACTTCCGACTTACTGATTTGGTTCATTATTGTTGATTTTCCAACATTGGTGTAGCCCACCAGCGCAACCCGGATCATTTTACCACGGTTTTTCCGCTGTATGGTTTTTTGCTTGTCAATCTGCTTAAGTTTAAGTTTTAACAATGCGATCTTATCACGAATGATCCTTCGGTCGGTTTCAATTTCCGTTTCTCCCGGCCCACGCATCCCAATACCGCCCCGTTGTCTTTCGAGGTGCGTCCACATTCGGGTAAGCCGTGGCAACAGGTATTCGTATTGTGCCAGTTCAACCTGCGTCTTGGCATGGGCTGTCCTTGCCCTGCCAGCAAAAATATCCAGGATCAGGTTGTTACGGTCCAAAATCCGGACAGAAAGGATTTTTTCGATGTTTCTTAATTGTGTGGCACTGAGCTCATCGTCAAAAACAACCACATCAACATTCGCAGCATCAATGTATTCCTTTATCTCATATAGTTTTCCGCTGCCAATAAAGGTTCGGGAATCCGGGTTATCCATCTTTTGGGTAAACCTGGTAAGCGTGTCTCCACCGGCAGTTTCTACCAGAAACTCCAGTTCATCAAGGTACTCGTTGATTCTCGCCTCTTCCTCCTTATTTCTGATGAGGCCAATTAATACAACTTTCTCCTTTGAAATACCTGCATCAATGTTTTCTACCATATGTTTCGATTAATTTTTTGAGTTTTAATGGCAACCATTTTATTATTTTAAAAATTAAATTAATCAGAACCAATAATTCACACCTGATTCTAAAACATCCAAAATTATTCATTTGCCAGTGGCATAATAAACAGGAGATAGTGTGGTATGTAGTGAATTTCGATGATCGGGTTAATTTTGTACTGGTTGTTTAAACAATAGTCTTTGAGTTTTGGATATGCTTTGTAAACCCCCGCATACATCGAAAAAGTATTTCTGTAAGGGAATTTTATAATTGCACATTTCTGATTTTTAATGGTCATGATGTTGAACCGATCAGATAATTGATGGATTTTATTCACATAATCTTTTTCGATTACACATCCAATCCGGCTATGAAGATTTTTAACCTCCACAAAGTTCGGATCATCGTAATAAATCCCAAAAGCCTTATAATTTTCGATGCCGTTGTCCCATAATTGGTTGTAAAGCTTTTTTTGAATTTGTGATGTTTCGCTGTATGCACCATGGTGATCTTCGTAGGCCATCACGACCGGGCCATATTCTTTTATTTCGATTTTTATGTTGACAAAAAATCCTGAATACCAGGCAAACAATATTAATGCGAGTGCCGAAAATGAAATGAAAATAACCAGATTTTGAAAAACCTTCATTAATTTAGAACTTCCTGAAGCCAATGATTTCCCTCACGTCTTTAATGTTTTTAGCCCCGCTATCATGCGCTTTTTCAGCACCCATAGCTGCAACCTTGCCAAGATATTTGTCATCGGACGACAATTCTTTAATCCTTTCCCTTAACGGCTCCGTGAATTTAACAATATCCTCAACCAATTGTTTTTTTAAATCACCATATCTTATTTCACAGGAATTGTATTTGGCCTCAAAATATTCAACTGTATCGGCGGTTGACATTACCCTGAGCAGTGAAAACAAGTTTTCAATCGGCTCGGGTTTAATCGAATTGGGAACGGTTGGGCCGGCATCAGAAACTGCGCGCATCACCTTTTTCTTTATAACATTTGGTTCGTCCGCAAGAAATATGGCATTGCCTTCGCCTTCCGATTTACCCATTTTGCCACTGCCATCCAAACCGGGGATTTTAACCAGCGTGGCCCCGAAATTAAATGCTTCGGGTTCAGGAAAAAACTGCACCTTGTACATCCGGTTAAACCTGCGTGCAAAAGTACGGGTCATCTCCAGGTGCTGTTCCTGATCTTTACCAACCGGCACTTTGTTGGCTTTATGAATAATAATATCGGCAGCCATCAGCGACGGGTAAGTTAATAGGCCTGCATTCACATTTTGTGGTTGTTTTTTGGCCTTTTCTTTGAAAGTTGTTACACGCTCGAGCTCACCCATGTATGCGTTCATATTGAGCAAAAGGTACAATTCTGCTGTTTCTGGCAGATCGCTCTGGATGTATAATGTTGCTTTTTCGGGATCGATTCCACAAGCCAGGTATTCAACCAGGACCTTTTTCACATTCCCATGCAGATCTTCAGGGGTTGGATGCGTTGTTAGTGAATGATAATCGGCAATGAAGAAAAAACTATTGTATTCTGATTGCATTTTCACAAAATTCTGCATTGCACCGAAATAGTTTCCCAGGTGAAGATTTCCGGTTGGCCTGATGCCACTAACTACTGTTTCCATATTGTTGAAATTTCAAATTAAAAATCAATAAAAAACTGTTATTTCAAATAATAACAGTCAATGTTGCAAAAGTATAAATTTTATGGGTTGTGTTAATATGATTATGTGTTCAGGTGTTAATGTGAAATGGTGTTAATTAGATTCAAACCCCAAACATAAGCACACTAACACAGATAAGGATCTGCCATAATAAAATAAACATGACACTACATTTTTAGCTCATCTTGATTTTTGTTCAGGAAGTGATATTCGAGGAAATGGTGTGATGCCATCGGTTTGATTTTTATGTGTGTTTTGTAGGACATCATCCATTTCAAACGTATAGATGGGAACCCGGCTTTAAGGTGTGCATAAACAAAAGGATGCACGGTGATTATCAGGTTCTTTTCATTTTGTTCCCTGATCAGGTAATTCAGGTTATTTTCGATTTCATCGACGATAAGAATTGTTGGTTTTGCTTCTCCGGTTCCATTACACACCGGGCATTTTTCGAGGATCTGAACATTCATTGCCGGTCTTACCCGCTGACGGGTTATTTGTACCAACCCAAATTTGCTTGGTGGTAAAATAGCATGTTTGGCATGGTCTTTTGCCATCTCTTCCCTCAATCTTTGGTAGAGTTGCCGGCGATGCTTGGCTTCGGTCATATCGATGAAATCCACCACGATGATTCCACCCATATCCCGCAATCTGAGCTGCCTTGCAATTTCTGTTGCTGCTTCGAGGTTTACTTCAAGCGAATTGTTTTCCTGGTTCTTTTCACGGTTTACCCTGTGACCCGAATTTACATCAATAGCATGCATGGCTTCGGTATGCTCAATAATGAGATAAACCCCGCTTTTGATCGTTACAATTTTCCCAAACGAATTTTTTATCTGTTTGTCGATTCCAAAATGTTCAAAAATAGGTTTGGATCCATTGTAATATTTAACAATACCGGCCTTTTCAGGCACTATTTGGCGGATAAAACTTCTAACTTCATCAGCCAGGGTGGAATCGTTCAGGTAAATATTATTGAAGGATTCGTTGAGCAGATCACGTAGCATAGCTGAAGTACGGTCGAGTTCGCTTACGATCTTTTGCGGGGTTTCAGCTTTATGAAGCTTTTGTGAAATCGAATTCCATTTTGATAACAGATCGTTAAGATCCGCATCAAGTTCGGCAACCAGTTTGTTTTCAGCTGCCGTACGAACGATAATCCCGAAATTGTTGGGCTTTATACTTTTTAGGAGTCGCTTTAACCTTTTGCGTTCATCAAGACTTCTGATTTTTTGCGAAACAGAAATCCTGTCAGCAAACGGCACCAAAACGATATACCTTCCCGCAAAAGATATTTCTGAGGCAATTCGGGGGCCTTTTGTTGAAATGGGCTCTTTGGCAATTTGTACCAGGATTTGCTGGTTTACCGAAAGTACTTCAGAGATTTTCCCGGTTTTCTCAATTTCGGGTTCCAGCCTGAAACCAGTAATGGGTAGCTGCGAAGTTTTACCGGAAATGGCCAGTTTGGTATATTTGTTAAGTGACTTGACCTGAGGCCCCAGGTCGAGATAATGCAAAAACGCATCCTTATCGTAGCCAACATTAACAAAGGCTGCGTTCAGTCCCGGCATCAGCTTTTTAACTTTGCCAAGGTAAACATCCCCTACAGAATATTGTTTGTTGTTTTTTTCTTTTTGGAGCTCAACTAGAAACTTGTCCTCCAATAGAGCAATATCAATCCCCGAGGAATTTGAATCTATGATTAATTCCCTATCCACACCCTATCTTTTTATGTAACCATTATTTAGGTTTGTAATAATTGTACAAGGATTTGAAACATCCATGTAAAAAAAATTATTACATAATGCCAAATCTAAACATTGAACAGGCATTATGTAATAATTTCTTGTGTTGGAGGCAATTACTTCTTCTTATGCCTGTTCTTCCTTAAACGCTTTTTGCGTTTATGGGTTGCCATTTTGTGCCTTTTTCTTTTTTTACCGCTTGGCATCGTAAGTCCCTTTCTGAATTATTTAACGTTCACGTTATCTTTAACTTCGATCACAAATGACTTAGCTGGTTTGAAAGCCGGGATATTGTGTGCTGGGATAATAATGGTGGTGTTCTTCGAAATATTTCTTCCGGTTTTTTCAGCCCTTTTCTTGATTGTAAAGCTTCCAAACCCTCTTAAATAAACGTTTTCACCGTTAATCATGGAGTTCTTAATAGTTTCCATAAATGCTTCTACAGTTGCTTGAACTGCTACTTTTTCGATTCCTGTTTTGTTGGCAATTTCTGCTACAATTTCTGCTTTTGTCATGTCCTATAATTTAAAGTTTTGATTATTAGATTTGTAATCAGGGCTGCAAATATATAAATTTTTTTTATCACACAAGAAATCAATAATTTTTTAAAAGAAAATGAGTTACAAACAGTTGTTAATTACTTTGGGAATTGCTGGTTGGTTTTAACAATGTTATGTAATCGACGGCAAATGCTTTTTTATCATCATTAAGTAAATGGAAATCAGTACGGTACTTTTTAATTGGTATGATTACAATAAGCGTGATCTTCCGTGGAGGCAAACAAGGGACCCCTATAAAATATGGCTTTCCGAGATAATATTTCAGCAAACCCGTATTAATCAGGGGTTGGAATACTATCAAAAATTTGTTGAAAACTTTCCATCGGTTCACGATCTTGCCAATGCAGATATTGATTCGGTTCTAAAATTATGGCAGGGTTTGGGTTATTACAGCAGGGCAGGAAACCTGCATGCTGCTGCGAAGGACATTGCAGCCACCTATAAAGGTACTTTTCCATCCACATACAACCAGTTGATCAAATTGCCGGGGATCGGCCCCTACACTGCGGCAGCCATTTCATCATTGGCATTCAACCTGGTGCATCCGGTTATGGATGGTAATGTGTTGCGGGTGGTGAGTCGCTGGTTTGCCATTGATGACCCGGTAAATTCCTCAAAGGGGAAAAAGAAAATCGAACAAATATTATCTGAACTGATTGATACAAATGAGCCTGGCAAGTTTAACCAGGCCATTATGGAGTTCGGCGCATTATTTTGTAAACCTCAAAAGCCTGCCTGTCACGATTGTGTATTCAGTAAGATATGTATGGCCTTTCAGCAAAATCGAGTGGTGAATTTTCCAGTAAAGCTTCGAAATCTGAAACCCAAAACCAGGTATTTCAATTATTTGGTGATTTTAAATAGCATCGATAATCAAACAGTGGTTTATTTGCAAAAAAGGAATGGTAAAGATATCTGGAAGGGACTTTATGATTTTCCGGTGATTGAAACGGCTGGTCATCCTGATATGGATATGCTGATGAAGGGTCAGGAATGGGATCGGATGGCCGGCAAAATGAACATGAATGTTAGTTCTGTATCAAAAATCTACAGGCATCAACTTACACATCAAAAAATATTTACACGTTTTATTGAGATTACAAGCCCGGATAAATTTCAACCAGAGAACATTCCAGCCATACCGGTAGATATTGACGATTTACAATCCTATCCCATACCACGATTGATTGACAAGTATTTGCATGATCGTGGGATGTTGTAATCATTATTGAAATTTTTTGGGTGCTTGTTTATTTTTGAGAATTGAAATTTTTTGGCATTTGATTGTCATTTAATGGTCATTCGTAGTCATTCAATGGTAACACAACAACATACCAAGTTCTCAATGGGTAAAATTCAAAGTTATCTTCTTACAGGGTGGTTTTTTATTTTATTACTTTTGCCGTTTAATTCATTTATTATCAATTTAAAAACCTGAAAATCATGTCAGATAAAGTGTTAGAGGTTATAAAGGCAGGCGTTGCTTCCGGCGATGATGTGCAACACATATTTAATATAGCCAAAAAAAATAAATTTGCAATACCAGCGGTAAACGTTGTAGGGTCGGATTCGATTAATGCAGTTATGGAAGCTGCCCGAAAAGTAAACTCACCGGTAATTATCCAGTTTTCCAATGGTGGCGCTGCGTTTTATGCAGGAAAGGGCATTTCGAACGAAAATGAGCAATCAGCTATTGCTGGTGCGGTAAGTGGCGCATTACATATTCATAAACTGGCAGGATATTATGGAATTCCGGTAATTTTGCATACCGACCATGCCGCTAAAAAATTATTGCCCTGGATTGATGGCCTGCTGGATGAAGGTGAAAAGTATTACGCCCGGCACGGAAAACCACTGTTCAGCTCGCATATGCTGGATCTTTCAGAAGAGCCGCTTGAGGAAAACCTGGAGATCTGTAAAAAATATCTTGGGCGGATGAGTAAGATGGGAATGACGCTTGAAATAGAGTTAGGTATTACAGGTGGTGAGGAAGATGGCGTGGACAATACAAGTGTTGACAGCTCAAAACTCTATACCCAATCCGAGGAGGTAGCTTATGCTTACGAAGAGTTAAGTAAAATAAGCAACCGTTTTACCATTGCTGCTGCTTTTGGTAATGTACATGGCGTTTACAAACCGGGTAATGTCCGCCTTGAGCCGGTTATCCTGAAAAATTCACAGGAATATATCCAGAAAAAATTCAATACGGATCCCAATCCGGTCAACTTTGTATTCCACGGCGGTTCCGGATCGCCGCAGGAAAAGATCCGTGAAGCTATCGGTTATGGTGTAATTAAAATGAATATCGATACCGATACACAATGGGCCATGTGGGAAGGCGTAATGAATTATTACAAAAAGAATGAGGGCTATTTGCAAGCACAGATCGGAAACCCGGATGGTGAAGACAAACCCAACAAAAAATATTACGATCCGCGGAAATGGCTGCGTGAAGGAGAAGTTGGCATTATAAAAAGACTTGAAATTGCCTTTAACGACCTGAATTGTATTGATAGGAATTAATTTTCCTATTTGCCCTGACAAGGTTATTCCCAATTTCAGATAGTTCTTTTTGGTCATGTTCATATAATAAAGCATAGTTTAATATTTTCAATTAGATAACACATACAATATCAATATTTTACGGTTGTCGAATTATGTTTTAAGAATCAGTTTGGTTGATCTTGTTTTTTGGGCAGACTCACTCAATAAGTATGAAAAAGCAGTAAATTTGAATTCAAAATAATTTTTAAACACATCAAAAATTATAATATTATGAACTTTGATTTTACCGAAGAACAAATAATGATTCAGCAGGCGGCACGCGATTTTGCAAAAAAACTTGAAGCTGATGTAATTCAAAGGGATAAAAAATCCGAGGATCCAATAAATCGTATAAATGAACTTTCTGAATTGGGTTTAATAGGCATGAAGGATGGTGAAGAATATAGAGGTGGAGAGATCGATATCGTTTCCTATGTACAAACTAGAGAAGAAATGTTAAAAGATGATTCCTCCATTTTGGTTGTTATGTCGGTTATTAATTCGCTTAGATTCTGGGGTATTGAAAAGTCTGGAAATGTAATACAAAAGGATAAATATTTGCCGTTACATGCTTCGGGCGAAAAGATCAGGGCGTCAATACAGATGAAGTCTGATGCCAAATCTGATGTTACTCTAAATAGGCCCAAAGTTGAAAATATAGGGGATTATTATATTTCAAAAGGCACAAAAACCTGGATTACTAATGCTATTTGTGATTTGGAAAATAATGTTATAGACCAAGTCCATCCCGAGAAAAAGTACTATAGGATTAATTTATATGTTGAGGATATAGACTCTCCCGTAATTTTACTCAACCCACTCGAGAACAAAATAGGTAAGCGTTGCAGTGATACATCCACAACGATATTTAAGGATAGTAAGGTGGAGGCTGAAAACAGGAATGATAAAGCCGGAACTGGTTACTGTAAAGAATTCCTAACTAAGCAACTGATAAGGGAAGCAAAGTTGAACCAAAATATTTGGAGGACTGTATCATGAATACAAATAGAGAGAAAATCAGTGATAAAAAACTAATATTAGTTTTGGTTTATACAATAATCTTGGTGCTAATAATTTTGATAACTCTTGTGTATTTTTTTTCTGAGGAGAAGGC
>JABMQA010001165.1 GCA_013203545.1 Bacteroidota bacterium | reverse complement strand
TTTTATGGTTTTGCATATATGAATAACGAAATAGGTGAAGTGCTTTGGGGCTTCTCTCAGACTGATAATATGAATACCATTAAGCGGTACAACCTGCCCGATGGGACATGGGAATCGGATTTCGACGTAACAAGCGTCCTGTCATTGCCAGATCCGGGAACAGATATTGCCGGTGGATTATTCTTCGCACACGACATTAATCCAAGTTTCTCTACCCTGGGTGGTCTTGTGCAAAACGTTTGCCTCTGGGACCTTGATATGGGCTTCGGTTGTATTCATCCGGATGTTGGGGTAACAGCCATTTTCGAACCCAGCTCCGGGATCAACCTTTCTGCCAGCGAGCCAATTACCTTTGAAATTAAAAATTTCGGGACCAATCTCATCGAAAACCTTCCCTATGATGTGAGTTGGGATGGAGGCTATTTCGAGGGTATATTTGCAGGACCTTTGGCAAATGGTCAATCCGCCGAAATTACGCTGCCCGTAACTGCCGACCTGTCAACAATAGGTGATTACACGTTTGAAGCCTGTGTTTATCTGGATGGCGATATGAATCCGGACAACGACTGCAAAATAAAAGTCATTTCCTGTATGGAACCCTTTCTCTGTGTTGACGGACTTTACTCAAACGGTTGCATTAATGGTGACGGCCTGATCTATTGGGATTTTTCCAACATCACTATGCCTGATATCCCCTGTTCAGATATCCTCTACGACTGGTATCACAATTATACCGACCAGATTCATGAACTGCAAACAGGCACAAATTATACCCTCACCGTGCAGGCAGGCCATGAAGGTACTTATTTTGATGTGTGGATCGATTTGAATGATGACCTTTATTCTGACAACAGCGAACTCATCCTGAACGATGCCTTTTGTGCACTCGAAAATACAAATTACCAGTTCAGTATTTTCCTGCCCGATTCCGTAAATGAAGGACAACATTTCCTCCGTTTCAGGACCAACTGGCAACTTCCTATTGAAGAGTCCTGCGAAAGTTATCTTTACGGAAATTGCTGTGATTTTTCGGTGAATATCAGCCATGGTGGCGGGGATGATTGGCTGGCTGTTTTTCCAAATTCAGGATCGATTCTCCCAGGATACATGGACACGATCTTTCTGGATTTTAATTCAGCAGGTCTTGTTCCGGGTGAGTATCTGGCTGAACTCCTCATCAGCAACAACTCCACCAACAATCCAGAACTCATTGTCCCCGTATCCTTAACTGTGATTGAAACCATTCCCGACCCAGTCATACAGATCACTCCCGATTCGCTCTTCTTCGAGCTTTACACCGACAGCCTTGCATTCGACAATATGATGATCGAGAACATAGGTGGTGGTAACCTGGATTATGAAATGACCATCGAATACATGGGTACTTTGACAAACAGTGATGATACCTGGCTTACGGCCGATCCGGTATCGGGCTCCATAGCTTCCGGCAATTCCGTGACAGCCCACATCATGGCCGACGCAACCGGAATGGAAGGAGGATCCTATTTTGCAGATATTATCATTACTTCCAACGATCCCATAAATCCGCTGGTCTATTGCCATGTAACCCTGCTTGTGAACGGGGATTGTCCGCTGCCCCCACCCACCAACCTTGATGGTGTGGAATTGGAACCCAACACGGTTTTCCTTATCTGGGACGAACCGGAATGGCAGGATGCACCGAATGATTTTCTGTATTACAATGTATACCGCGACAGCCTGATGGTCGGTACTGGAATAATACCCACAACCTTTACTGATACCGCCGTACCACCCGGCTATCCTTCCTATGTTGTTTCTGCATTCTACGAGGAGTGTGAGGCGTTTTCCGATACCCTGGAAAATCTCATTGTTACAAAAATTCCTGAAACCGCTGCATCAGGCCTGTCATTGTATCCAAACCCTGCAAATGATTTTATGTTCATCAAATCTACTTATCCCATATTGGAAATTGGGATCATGGACAACAGTGGCCAGAGGATTTATAATCGACACTGCTGTAACGAATCGATCGTGATAAATACCTCCTCTTTCCATAAAGGGATATATTTTTTCCGCATTGAATCCGAAACAGAAACAATTATTAAAAAGGTATTGATTGAATAACTCTTTATCAATTATTGGCCTCCGGTAAAAATCTCATATACATTACCAAGAAGGAAGCCAGGGAGGTGATTCTGCTTCCACCTTACGCCGTGATCGTGCGGAAATTCAGCGAGGCTTTTACTGCCCTGTTGATGATTGCGCCTTCAGTAAAAAGTGTTGATGACCTGCAGGGCGAAGAAAAGGAAATGGAATATATACAGGCTTTCCGTGACCTGATGTGTGTGAAAAATGTACTGGGTTCTTTTAGCGATTTTACCTGGGATGACCTGCCCATGAATGAGCAAAGTTTTGAGGATTACAAAAGAAAGTACCTCGACTTACACGACAAAGTAAGGAGCAACCACCGGAAAGAAAAGGCTTCCTTTCTGGAAGATGTGGACTTTGAACTGGAGTTGATCCACCGCGATGAAGTGAATGTGGCCTATACCCAATGAATTTGAAAATTACTGGAATGAGTAGAAAGTGCTTGCCCCGGGCAAACTTTGCGAAGAAGAACTGGGCCAGAAACAGTTTAAAGCCCTGATGGATTCGTACATTTACAGTGAGCAGGAACCCTTACGCGACGATGTTTTCAAATGTCTGAGCCATCGCCCCAGCGTGCTCAAAGCCCGCCAGGTCGGCGAGCGCATCATCGCCAAAATGAAGGAGTTTGTGGAAGTGTTTGTGAGGGGCGTGGCGGCTAAGGTTTTTTTTCTTTTGTGGTTTGAGGGGAATGGGTTAATTTTGGGGCTAAGGAATTTAAGGATAAAGTGCAATTAGGATATCGAGTTGGCAAACATTAAAATTAGTACCATGAAACTATTAATTATTAGTATGGTTCTCTTTTTGGCAATTACTTCTAGTGAAAATAGAAAAGCACAAAACCAGGACAATGACTGAAGCCTTGTTCCTATACAAAAATGGCAGATTGAAAGACGAAGATATTATTGGGACAGAAGAGTTTGTTGATGAAACAGAAAAAGTAAGTGAAGGAACAATAATAAATTTAAAAGAAGTAATTATTGGTGATAATGAATGGAATAATTAACTGTGCGTTCATAAACAATCCCAATTGTATGAAAAATTTCAGCTTATTGATCGTTTTACTTTTGCTGGCCACTTGCCAGAAAGGCGACGATTTCGACAAAGCAGAGGTTAGAACTTCGGCCTATGAAGTGCAGGGAGACAGCCTGTTACTCAGGGGGGAGATTGTTTCACTTGGCGACAGCAAAGTCATCGAGTATGGCTTTTTATTGGATAATACTGAACAACCTGATGTTTTCAGTGCCCGTAAAATTGTTTGTCAGTACCTTTCGGAAACGGGTTCATTTTCAGCCATGATACTGAACGACTTTTCTACCGACAGCACCTTTTATCTGCGTTCTTTTATTGAGACCTCCCTCGATTATATTTATGGGAATGAACTAAACTTTGAGGGCTCAGGTAAATATGAGGCAAGTATAAGCGACTTTACACCCAGGCAGGGAGTTACAGGAGATTACGTTAAAATAATTGGTGAAGATTTTGGCCATGACCCTACTAAAATACAAATCTATTTTGGAAGCCTGCAGGCAGAACTTCAATCATTATCTGAAACCAGTTTGAATGTAAAAGTTCCAGCCTATGAGTTAAGTCATGATTGTTTTATAACTGTGGTAACACATACCGATACTGCTGTTTCGCAGTAGCAGTTTTTCCTGTACGGCCCTCGTATAAGCGCATTTTCGCCAACAACAGGTTTCGACGAACTCTACCTGATTATCGAAGGGGAAAACTTTTCGGTAGATAGCTGGAAGAATGTGGTCATGCTTGGACCTGCAAAGGCTGAGGTTATGGAAAGCTCCGAAAACCAGATAAGTGCCCTTATTGGAGTCCAGCGAATATTACCCGGCGAATACACCATCAGTGATGAAACAGAGGACTTGAAAACAGTTTCGGCAGAAACCTTTACTGTTAACACAATTTGGAATGAAGTTAGCCCATGCATGGAAGCCGGTATGTCCTTCTCTGTTAATTTTGTTGTTAACTCAAAAATATATGTCTGCACTGGACGAACAAGCGGGTATAGCTTAAAAAACAGAATGTTTGCATACGACCCACTTGGCGATCAATGGACAGAAAAGGCCAGGTTTCCGGAAGAGGATTTTTCATCGGTTACCGGATTTTCGATTGATGATAAGGGATATGTTATGATTGATGAGGATGATAAATTCTCTCCTAATGGGTCGTCGAATCACCTGTATGAATATGATCCGGCCACTGACAAATGGACACAAAAGAACAGCTTCCCTGGCGGTAACAGATATGGATCATTTGGCGTTGCTTTTGATGGTAAAGGTTATATTGGGCTGGGAGTTAACAAAACGGATTTTTGGAGTTATAATCCCACCACAGATAACTGGGAACAGATGCCTGATTTTCCGGGTCACAGGAGAGCGGGCCAGGGTACAATAATCCTGAATGATGAATTATTCATCATCGGTGGTACGGATAATTCACCCTTTGAATCTGATACCTGGAATTTCAATTTTGATACAAAACAATGGGGTTTTGTATGTTATGTCGATTTATCTCTTAAGGCGACATACGTCGTTAACAACTCATGCTATATCCTTAATGGAGAGACCAATCACAATACCAATACAAGTGAATACTATTTGTATGCCTACGACCCGTACAACAATAAAATTATTAAGGACCTGGGGGTTTTCCCCGGTGGAATCCGTAGCAGAGCAGGTATTAACATTAGCTTTGACAGTAAACTTTATTTTGGCTTAGGGAAATCCTTTGGAAATTCAGAATACTTAAATGATGTATGGCAATATCCATTAATGGACATGAAATAATTTTGGTGAAATGAGATGGAATAATTACTGCGATTTCCTGGTTATTTTGCTCTCCTTCGTGATAATTACGGCCTGTTCGAAGGAGGACGCTAACAATGGGGAAAATGTGATAGAACCAGGGATAAACACGCCTCCCTTAGCTATGGCAGTTTCCGTTTTGGATATCCGGTATAACCGGGCCACTGTTTCCTGGGAGCAAGCTATTGATGCAGATGACGACACCCTACATTACAGTCTTTTTCTTGGAGATTCGCTAATCTCCTCAAATATTAACACCGCTTATCTCTACAATTTTGTAAACCTCCTGCCTGCCACAAGCTACCATGGAACTGTTTTGGTTTCTGATTCGATTAACGATCCTGTAATCGTAAATTTTAATTTTACCACACCAAAATACATCACGACATTTAGCAAGGTGTATCATAATGATATATGCACACCAGGTGCAGGAACATCTATAGAACAAACTTCTGACAAAGGCTACATTATTGCAGGTGTAATTGCTTGCGAAACACTTTACACTTATTTGTTGAAAATTGATTCGCTAGGTTACGAACAGTGGAATAAAACTTTCGACATTACCGGCTCAACGCTCAGGTATCGTGCCATTGAGGCATTGAATGGTGATTTTATTTTAGTCTCAAACAAAAGTATCGTTAGGACTGATCCCATCGGAAATACTATGTGGCAATTTAATGATGTGGGAGATTTCCTGGATTATTTCGACATCATTGAAACCTCGGACCAAGAGTTGTTTGCTGTAGGAATTTCGGCCGGGCAGGCAATAATGACAAAACTAAGTAAAAGCGGCGCGCTATTATGGAAGAAATCAATTAGCGATGAATCGTTTATTTTTCATTTATCAATGTGTGAAACGGGAGATGGTAATTTTGCCATTCTGGGTAGCATACAAAAGGATCTTGTTTCCAGTTTTGGTATTTTAAAAATTGATCATGAAGGGGAGCTTATTTGGGAAAAAGTATTCGAAACGCCCGATTCTGATTATGCTTACAGTATAAAACTAACCATGGATAATGGTTTTATTTTGTCGGGATTTACACTAAAATATTTTGATGTAGCAACGATTATTAAAACCAATTCGGAGGGCGATATGGAATGGCTAAATACCATTTCAAACGATGCTTTGAATACGCACGCATTTGATATAACACAAACCAAGCAGGGTGATTATGTATTCTGCGGAAGCACTGAATATTACAAGGAGAGAACCATCCTGCAAAAACTGGATGCCAATGGTTCATTTTTGTGGGAGGTGATTTATAAACCGGAAAATCAAATGGACTATATTTGGGTTCCCCGGGATATAAAGCAAACCCTTGACAATGGTTTTGTGCTGACCGGCATTAAAAATTTTATCTGGAATGGGAACTATGAAGAAAATGGCCTGTGGGTTTTGAAAACTGATCCCTTGGGTAGGCTTTAAAACCGGGTAAACATATTTGAGACTAATATCACATAAAAACACAACAAAATCACAAACCAATAAATGCGGAACCAGTACTATAATAAACGGTTAACAAGACCTGTAAAAATACTTTTAATTCTCTTAACCCAATTGCCTACCCTCGCGGCTATAGGGCAAAACGAATATTACAGTACCGACACTATCTCAATCATCGGGCTGCTCAATCTGGTGGATGGCGGGGACAAGATGAATGCCCGGTATTGCCAGGTCAATAACAAGGGAGAGATCACTAAATACACACCATATGAAGTGAAGGAATACTGCCTGAACTCCGGCAAGGTTTACGTGTCGAAGGAAATCCAAAGTGGAGACTCCCTCCGGCGCGTTTTTCTGGAGCGATTGTACGATGGGGACTTAACCCTGTTTTATTACAAAAACGAAGATGGAAAGGCCTTTTTTCTTGAAACGGACAGTAGCTTTATTGAACTGCCCGGGAAGGGAGTTAAAAATCCTTCATACCAAGAGCGCTTATTACCTTTTACTTTGGATTGCCCAAGCCTGGCAAAATCCACAAAGCTGGTAAATTACCGAAAGTTTTGTATACATCAATTCGTCAGGAAATTAAATACCTGCGACAGGAAGCCCTTTCGTTTTATGCGCTTCGGGCTGAGTTTCGGTTATACAAAGGCATATTTAGGTGATGAATTTGGTGTGCTTACAAGCCTTCCCTATGCCATGCAGCCAAACCCTGATGGCAGTGCTACCGTTGGGCTGTTTATCGATTTTCCTATTCTATCTGGTAATTTTTCTTTTCATACCAGCCTTCACTATTCCAGATATGCGATTTCATACAATCAGCATCACGATAAACGAGACTTTGATCTGGTGGCCAACATTTCTGATTTTAAAATGCCGTTGATGATTCGCTACACTTTCCCCCGCTGGCCGGTTCGACCCTTTGTGAACGCAGGAATAATGGCTGTTTACCATTCTCATGCAGAGTTTGATTTTTACCAATCGATAATTTCGCCCGGGCAGATTGAGATTGTTGTGCCCTATTCTATTTCTTTTACAGGCTTCCAAACCGGCTACACAGTTGGAGCTGGTATAGAATTTAGTATCACATACCGGAATTCTATGTTTTTGGAGCTTCGTTACGACGATCTTTTCAAAGATGACCAGGTAGAATCGATCGACATGTCAACACTTTATTTGGTAGCTGGTATAAATTTTTAAGTATGAAACGAGCCATCATAAACCTTTTCGCGCTAGGAAATGATTATTGGCGAGTTCCGTGTGACCAATTAAAAGCAAATAATAAACACATGAAACAATTCTCTGGCATTTTAGTACTAATATTCCTGACGTTATCGGGGTGCGAAAAAGATGCTGAACTCCAGCCTAAAGACTATCCATATTTAATAACGCTTGAAGTAACGGACATCAATCCCACTGGCGTTCGTTTTAATGCCGAGGTATTGGTTTATGGACTCGACAGCATCATCGATTTCGGTTTCGTTTGGTACAACAACGAATCACAGTATCACTACAGTTTGTACGACCACGAAGGAAATACCGACAATTTCACCGCCAAAGTGCAAAATAACCTGGTTGCAAATCAGTATTACCAATGCAGGGCATATATTGAAACTACCAACCAATTGGTTACAGGAAACGAAGTGGGTTTTACCAGCAGTGGATCCTTACCACCAGAAATCGTGGATTTTTTCCCGGATACAGTAACCGATGGTATGTCAGTTACCCTGGTGGGCAAATATTTCAGCCCGATCGTTTCTAATAATGAGGTAACAGTGAACGACATCTCGGCAGAGGTCGTTAGCGCGAGCAACGACACTATAATATTTATTATGCCAGAAATGGCATTTCAGGGAAATGCAGCTATTAAATTAAGCCTGAATAACCAAACTATTTCCGCGCCCCGAACCATTACGATCATCGGACCGGAAATTCATACCTTATCAATCGACGAAGCGCAATCAGGAACATACATCACCGTAGAGGGCAAACATTTCTTGCAGGGAGGCAATGACCTTAAACTTTATTTTAGTGATCAGGAAGCTGAAATTCTCGATACCATTGACAAAGCATTGGTGGTGGTGGTACCTCCGCCAAAAAATAATTATTTCGATAATGTGCCGGCCACAGTAAAGATTGTTGCTGGCCTTAAAACAAACTATTACTCAGGTGGGTTCAATATTCTAAAATCATGGTACCAACATGAGCCACCACCTTTTACCTGGAATAATGAGTATGGCGCATTTAGCTACAACGGGAAGGGGTACATTTTAGAAATCGATTCGAAGCAGTTGTATGAATATCGCCCTGGAAACGATCACTGGTATGCTATCTCCGATTATCCTGGCGAGCGTTTCGATAGAAGTGTACACCTTGTATTTGACGACCATGTAATGATAATGGGTGGAGTTGTTTCTTATTCAAACAAAGTGCGCTACGTGTGGGTATACAATTTTACAAACAACCAGTGGACCCAAAAACCTGACTTGCCCTTTGATTTCTTCAGGGCGACACACTTCAGGTTAAACGATCTCGACTATATTATTACCAGTGAAGCCGAAGTTTGGACATATAACCAGGCGAATGATGCATTTACACAGCTCAATTATTTCCCCGTTAATTTCACGTATCTTGGTACTTCATTCGTTTCAAATGGAGTTGCCTATGCTTCAACAATTGGGGTAAACTGGCAATACGATCCGCTCAACGACCAGTGGATAAACATTTCATCCAACCCATTTATCAGTGAGTCTGATGCCTACAACACATCGGAGTTTCAGTATAAAGACAGGGGATATATCATGTATCATGGCATGGATCTTTATAAGTTTGACACAGATAGGATGCAATGGATTCGTGCTTCTGTATTTCCGGCAAGCCATGGAAGTACGCTGTATAAAACCACTTTTATTATTGAAGAAAAAGTATATTTGGCCGTCCCGGATGCTCAATATCAAACTGGGCCATTTTTGTTTTCTTATCAGGAGGAGTGATTGAATTTTAAAATTCCAAGTCCACAACAAAGATTTGGTCATCCCTTCTCTTCCAGTAAAGCATTTCCCCGGTATATCCTCATAGCTTCCGGTATTCCAATTCCTGCCTTACTGATCGAAGTGCTGATCCGGGAAAGTGCTGCTACTTTAAAACAAAATGGAAACTACAACAGAATTTTTTGATGACGCTTTCAACGAATTGATGGATCTCATCGGATAGAATTAACCGGAGAGTCGATGAGAAGAAAAAAAGTTTGATTAATAATGAATTTAAAAATGAAAGGATTGAAAATAAAATTTTCAATCCTTTCACCGTCTTGGAGGTATCGAGCGTACTCTGTTCAAACCTCACTTTATAAACTGTTTTTCAATATTATACGGTAAAGTTGAAAATCGGTATTGACTAAATTTTGACTAAACAAAAGCCTGATTTCCGGCTTTTACCAGGATAAATAACCATGATCTTAACTATCTTTTTCTGGAGGACTTTGATCCAGGGATCCTTGTTTTATTGTTTCTCTTAACTGTTGATTTAATATCTTAAATGTTTCGGCTTGCTCCTTATAAAAACTCAGTTGATCTTCTAAATATTTAATCTGATCATAGTTCGATTTAAGTACTCTATGATATTCAGCTGCTTGTTCATCAAGTTCCTTTTCCAACTCTTTATTTGATTTATATGGATATGTTTTATCAAGCATATCGCTAAAGAGGGTTCCTATTGGTATGTCAAATATTTCTGCAATTCTTACAAGATGTTTTGACTCAATGCTATCCTTTTTAAATATACGATAAAGGCTCTGTACAGTCATTCCAAGATCATCAGCTAAATCATTCACTGACCATCCTTTATGTTGCATAATTCGTTTAATGTTGTTGCCAATCATGATAAGATATTAACATTGTTTGTTAATAATAATTTTATTTCACGCTAATTATATTAACTAATTTGTTTAATTTTGTGTCTGTGGCGTTAAATAAATTTAAACAATTTTCAAAAATAGTGAAATTATGGATAATAAAGTAATTCTAACTACACAAAATGAATTGGCTGAAATTGTGATAATAGGTGCTCAAAAAGCTCTTGCTGAATATGAGGCAGAAAAAGCCCATAAAAGTAATTGTAGGAGGCTTACCATCAACCAGGTGGCAAAACGTCTTCATCGAGCACACACAACAATAAAAAAGTACGTTGACAGGGGATTAATAACCGTGACAGCTGATGGTAGAGTCCTTGAGTCAGAGTTGATCAGGTTCCTGGATGCAGAGAAATAAGACTACTGTCTTTCATAAAAAAAGGGAGCAGCACCTCCCTTTCATCTGTAAACATATCTCATAAATAAATTATCAACTAAAAAATTAGTTAATCATGACAAAGGTAAAACAAAATTTCCAAATCGAATTAGACCATTTCGAGTTGTTAAACTCCATTAATTCACTGAGTCACATTATCCACGATTTAACTGATTGTTATCCAGTGCCAATTGCTGACCGTGAACATTTATCAATTCTCACAAATCTTCAGAGAAAATTGACACGTCCTCTTTGCGAAATTGTCGAAATTTTAGACCATGTCATATCCTAAAATTAGTCATCATGAGTGAAAAAACATTATTAGCCGAATCCGGCCAGAAAGACAATTCAGATCTGATTGAAGAGATTCAACGCCATGTATTGGCGCTTGGGCTGCAGGCCATGCCAATCGTATTTAAGAAGTACATCGAAAACCACAAGATGGATGATACTGCATTGGCCATAATTTATTTGCAGGCTGAAGTTTCGCCGTATCTGGATGAAGTTTTCAATTTGTGACCAATCACCCCTGGCCTGATCAGCACCGGGGGTGTCGTTTTTTATAGCCGCTATAAAAGTCCGCAATTTTTGAATTATTGAGTTTTTAGATTTAACCTTTAAAAGATGAGACCCGACTACTTAACTGAAGGAAAGAAATTTTTAAACAACTTTATCTCTCATCAATGACAACAAAAAGAAAGTCAAGTAATGATACCAAAATAGTAGACATTAATAGGGAAAGCAATCCTCAACGTGAATTGATCGATAATGTTAAAATTGCACTGGCAATGGATTATGAGTTTAGGTACAATGCTATCACTGGCAAAGCTGAATTTAGGCCTACTGCAAAGCAAACCGAATTTCAGGAACTGGAAGATTATGAGTTTAACAGCATCCTATTTGGTATAAAATCCTGGGGTTATAAAGTCAATCCTGATTTTTTATACCGGCTATTGGCCAGTGATTATATTGATAAAATCAATCCAATCAAAAATTGGATTATTGCGTCAAAACGTCAAATCCCAAACTTCGATTACCTACGGGATTTAGCCAGCTGTTTTAAGGTGAGCAACCAGGTTAAGTGGTATGAGCACTTTCAAAAATGGTTTGTGGCTATGGTGGCCAATATTTTTGAGGATAACAGATGTGCTAATCATACTTGTCTTGTCCTTACCGGTGATCAGGGGAAATTTAAAACTTCTGCTCTTAATAATCTGGTTCCTGATGAACTGAAGCAATATTTATACATTGGTAAAATTGACCCAAAGAATAAGGATTCCCTGATGTTGCTTACCAATAAACTTCTTATCAATATTGATGATCAACTGAAACAGATCAACCGCAAGGATGAGAATGACATAAAAGAACTGATTACAAAAGATTTTGTGACTTTCCGGAGGCCATATGGAAGGTTTGATATTACCCGGCCGCATATTGCTTCATTTTGTGCCAGTGTAAATGGTAATGACTTTTTAACTGATATGACAGGATCCAGAAGATTTTTAGCTTTCGAGGTTAAAGAAATTAATGTTGAAAAGCAAAAATCTATAGATCATAGCTGTGTCTATGCGCAGGCTTATGAATTATATAAGTCTGGATTCAGGTATTGGTTTAACGATAGCGAAATACAGGAATTAAATGAGCTAAATGAATATTTTGCCAGTACCCCGGTAGAGTTGGAACTAATACAAGACCTATTCAACCTTGATGAAGCCGATAAAAATATGCTTGATTTTTATACATCAACAAACGTGTTAAGGACAATTGAGATACACAC
>JABMQA010001164.1 GCA_013203545.1 Bacteroidota bacterium | reverse complement strand
TATCATTAGAAGCCCGGATGAAGGTTTAAAAGATTAATAGAAATCGCCTTGGTCCCGCAATTGCGGGATGCCGGGTGGTGTGGGGGGACAGCGGCGCGAGCCGCTTCCTACCCGATTAGTATGTTAATAGCAAGCAAGGTGTTACAACCCGGTACGGGTTGAGCTTACTAAAGCATTTTCTTGAGAACAACCCATACTGGGTTACTTGTCCACCATTCCTGGCATCTGCTACATTACCTGAACTCATACTGAGTTCAACATCCTGAGAAAATCCTTAGCTTGACAGCTATGGCGTGCATCCCTTTACCGGCCCTGGGATGCACGCCTCGACCGAAGGGAGAGGATCGCAGCCCTAAAATTTGGAAACGGCCTGACATGAGTCCCAACCCTGAAATACCAGGCTCGCCATTTTGATTATTTTTACAAATCAAATTTGTGTAAAAATGCCATCAAAGAAAATCAGAACACCTATTGAGCCCGGAGCGACTTATCATATTTACAACCGTGGGAATAACTATCAAAATGTTTTTTTCCACGAAGAGGACTATCTTTTGTTTCTGGACAAACTAAAATTATATCTGAGTAAATTTTGCTCGGTTTATGCTTTTGCCTTGCTGCCAAATCACTACCACCTGCTTTTACGGGTTAATGACGGTCTGAAAGAATTAGAATTCAACCGGCAGTTTTTAAAATTTATACTAAGTTTCACCAACAAAATCAATTTCAGGGACAAAAGAAATGGCAGTCTGTTTTTATCCAATTTCCGAAGAATCA
The DNA here is from genome assembly GCA_013203545.1 of Bacteroidota bacterium. Classification (GTDB taxonomy): domain Bacteria; phylum Bacteroidota; class Bacteroidia; order Bacteroidales; family 4484-276; genus JABMQA01. Next base: position 2,894 of record JABMQA010001164.1, on the reverse strand, counting down.
AGATTGACTTTTGAAGATGATTTAAGGACTTGCCAGGGCTGCGATCCTCTCCCTTCGGTCGAGGCCTGCATCCCTCTACCTTCATCGGCCCGAAAACGAAACATAACAACCATTTCACCTCCAGAGAAATCTACCAGACGTTGGTGGTTGGAGAACAGCTTTGCCGGGAATTGATGGAGGAGAGGGGTGAGTTAGCGTCCAGGTTGGGGTGAGGTGAGAAATAGATAATGAGACTATGTGTTGATTCTGCGCAAATGAACACGGCTAAGGCCAATTTCCATTGATCTTCCGTTTATATTTTATTCCTGGTTATTCAGTATAATAAAAATACACTTTATTCATCGCCATCTTCGGCCGAAAACAGTTAAACGAATGATGTTTTATAGCATCCTTTATTCGTGAAATCCGCGTAATTCGATGATAAATAATGTCCTTTCTCTCAATCCCCATTTCTGATCAGCGAATAAACCGAAGTGGTAACAAAATCCCTGAAAACCGGAATGGCAGCTACAACCCTGTTTTGCACCCTGGGCTCCAAATTGAATTTGTGCTTGTAAGATGGATTGATGAGGAACATGACCCGTTTGGTGATATCGTAGCCAGTCCTGCGAATGATTTTATCGAAACGGCGGATACTGATCCCGGTATCCCAAACCTCCAGCAGGTTATCACGTGTAGGTTTGGATTCGCCGAATGTTTTCATTATTAAACCATAAACAGGCCTGGGCAGGTTATGAAACCAGGGCACTTTTTTCAGGAAGCTCCTGCAAATTTGCTGGTGCCCGCCAAATGGCATATTCCACGGAGGCATGGTAAAAAATATTTGCCCTCCCGGATTCAGGAAATTTCTGATGAATGCTAAAAACTGGTATTGGTCATGAATATGTTCAATAACATCTTTTAAAATGATCAGGTCGAATTTCGATTCCAGCTTATTGGGATCAATATTGTAAACATCGGAGGCGTAAAATTCGATCAAACCCTTTCCCATTTCCTTTGCCATAAACTTTTTAGCCAGTTCCACCCTGCTTTCACTCAGTTCAATACCTGTGCATTTCAATCCCAGGTCGGTAAAAGCCTTAAGGACACCAGCCTCTGCCGAACCCACCTCGAGCACCCTGGTATTACCCGACAATTTCACATGGTCCTTTACAAACGGAACAATAAAATCCCTCGAATGATCATATTGAAAGTTGAAATACCTTTCTTTATCATAATGAAAGTCGTAAGCCATATTCAGAAATTTTTGCCAAAAGTAAATATTTGATAAACATCAAAATCTATTTTATGTTGAAGTACAACACCATAATATTCCTATCCATTGTGCTGATGATGATTGCAGGAACCGGAACAGGTTGGTGTCAATCGCCTGCTATCCCTCACAATGCAAGATCGGATAAAGCCATCGACGACCAACTGCCGACACTACAGGATGCGTTTAAGAAAAAAGGGCTTGTTCCGGGAAATAAAGTTTTTATCCGGGTATTTAAAAAAACCGATGATTTTGAAATCTGGGTGAAGAAAGGGAATACGTTCCAGCTTTTCGCAAACTATAAAATTTGTGATTATTCAGGTGGTCTGGGATCTAAAAAGAAGCAGGGCGATAGCAAAACACCGGAAGGGTTTTATTTTGTAAAACCGTCATCTATGTTTCCGTCCAGCACTTTTCATCTGGCATTCAACATCGGGTATCCGAATAAATATGACAGAAGTCATGGACATAGCGGAGGTGCCATTATGGTACACGGTGATTGCGTTTCGATTGGTTGCATCGCCATGACTGATCTTGTGATTGAAAAAATCTGGACCATCATTACAAAAGCGTTTGAAAAAGGACAGCCATTTTTCCGGATTCATATTTTTCCCTTTCGTATGACCGATGAAAATTTGGAAAATTATATGAATTCTCCTAACCTCGATTTTTGGAATAACCTCAGGGAAGGATACGATTTCTTCGAGAAGAATGGTTACCCTCCGAATGTGGAGGTGGCAGATGGGAAATATATTTTTGAGTAAGGTTCCATTTAAAAACAACTATTTTTGTAAAAAAACATTTTGGCAGACAAGCGCATCATACTCGGCATCGATCCCGGAACAAACATCATGGGTTATGGCCTGATAAACGACGATGGCAAGCAAATCAGGATGATCACCATGGGTGTACTGAAACTCGCAAAATACGAGGGACATGCCCTCAAACTGAGAAAAATCTTCGAGCGTACCCTTGGATTGGTGGAGGAATACAAACCCGATGAGATGTCGATAGAGGCACCCTTTTTTGGCAAAAACGTCCAGTCGATGCTTAAATTGGGACGTGCTCAGGGTGTGGCAATGGCTGCAGCGCTTTACCGCGACATTCCCATTTTCGAGTACGAGCCCCGTAAAATCAAACGTTCGATTACCGGCAATGGCAATGCATCGAAGGAACAGGTGGCCGCCATGCTTGCAAACCTTCTTCAAATTAGCGAACCTCCCGAATACCTGGATGCGACTGATGGCCTTGCTGTGGCCGTTTGTCACTATTTCAACAGGTCAAAAACTACTTCTGCAAAGAGTTATTCCGGCTGGAAAAGTTTTGTCAAGGATAATCCGGGCAGGTTGAAATAAGTTTTGCGTTCGGGGTATTGGGTTGCGGGTTATGGGGTAAATATAGATTTCTCAGTCGCTTTGCTCCATCGAAAAGACAGGGAATCACTGAAGTTGTTGGTGAGGGGAAAGAGCGGGCACTGCGCGCCCGCTCTTTCCCCTCACCTAATTTTAGCTCTATTACTCCTGTCTTTTCGACCGCAGGGAGAAATCTATTTTTCAAATAAAAAAGCTGTTGCAAAAAACGTATTAACGTTAACCTGCACCAGCCTTCTATTTTAGAATTTGATAATCTATTAGATCAATCC